>JANRCF010000052.1:0-21402 GCA_030727085.1 Alphaproteobacteria bacterium
TATGGAAAATAAATAACCCCATTGAGCCTTACCCCAAACCCAGCTACACTGACCTTTATCGCACTCAACGTGACACCTCATTATGTCTTCTTTTTGGCAAGCCATCCCATTTTGCGGCGCATTACTTAGTTTATCGCTTTTACCATTGCTTGTGCCCGCTATGTGGCACCGGTTTGAAAATCATATTCTTAGCTTTTGGGGAACCTTAAGTGTAGCGGTTATTATGTCATCCACAACGCTTAGCGGCGGCTCACATATACTGTTTGAAACAATATGGAAGGAATATATTCCTTTTGTAGCACTGATTTTTGCATTATTCACCATCACAGGCGGCATCCACATCCATCTGAATTCACACAGCACACCTTTTAAGAATGTCTGTCTTCTTACATTAGCTTCCTTCATGGCAAGCTTTGTGGGAACAACAGGGGCATCAATTTTGTTTATCAGACCCTTAATACATTTTAACAAAAATCGAACATACATTATACATACGGCTATCTTTTTCATATTCCTCGTGTCAAACGTCGCTGGATGCTTAACGCCAATTGGTGACCCCCCACTGTTTCTAGGGTATCTTATGAAGGTTCCATTCTTCTGGCCGCTGATCCATTTATGGCAACCATTCTTGTTTGTTTTTTCTGCGCTGCTATTTATCTATTGGTGCATTGATTCTTATTTCTTTAAGCGTGAGAACACACATAGCGCTGATACACCTTTTAAAATAAGCATAGAAGGAAAGCGAAATATTGCACTTCTCCTCCTTATTATCACTACAGTCATACCCTCACCTAGCTTACCACCTGCACAGCTTGCCAGTATCTTTGGCGTGCACATTAAATTGCCTGATTGCATCTCAGTTTTTCTATTTCTTAGCATAGGACTTTTATCATACCGCATCACACCACACCATATTCATAAAAAACAACATTTCAACTTTCATCCCGTCTCTGAAATTGCGCGTGTTTTTTTATGCATCTTCATAACGCTGGCACCTGTCAGTCAAATGCTTGCCGCAGGAAAGAATGGTCCTTTTGCTCCTCTTTTAAGCCTTATGACAACGGCCAATCCAGCGCCTTACTACTTTTGGCTAACCGGCCTTTTTTCATCATTTCTGGATAATGCTCCGACATATGTTGTGTTTTTCAAACTTGCTGGTGGAAATGTCACTAATCTTACAACGACTCAGGCACCTATCTTAATTGCAATTTCACTTGGCGCCGTATTCATGGGTGCGCTAACATATATTGGTAATGCACCAAACTTCATGGTGCGCAGCATTGCAAAACAGCATGGCGTTCGCATGCCCAGCTTTTTTGGATACATGGGCTGGTCATTATTGATACTGCTACCCATCCTTTTAATTATGAGTTTGATATGGCTATAG
Source organism: Alphaproteobacteria bacterium (assembly GCA_030727085.1). Lineage (GTDB taxonomy): Bacteria > Pseudomonadota > Alphaproteobacteria > Paracaedibacterales > CAIOTO01 > CAIOTO01. The sequence goes on from JANRCF010000052.1 coordinate 1,388, forward strand.
ATGAATTACTAAATCAACCAGTCCCTATGTGTCTTTTACACGATGCAAATGGCCAGGAATTCAACTTGGAATCACACAAAGGACAGCCGATTGTTCTATACTTTTATCCAAAAGATAATACATCAGGCTGCACTAAACAGGCCTGTGATTTGCGCGACAAACTAGATGAATTCAAACGTCGAAATTGTGTGGTTTTTGGTATTTCAAAAGACGGATCAGCCTCTCACCAACGCTTTTCATCAAAATTCGATTTAAATTTTCCGTTATTAAGTGACCCAACAGGCGCCTTTTGTGAAGCATTTAATGTTTGGAAACAAAAGTCTATGTATGGAAAATTATATTTTGGCATAGAACGGTCGACATTTTATATTGACGATTCATTTATTATCCGTCATATTTGGCCTAAAGTAAAAGTACCCGAGCATTGGGATCATGTTTTAAAAACAATTGATTCTTTCCAACAAAAGAATTAATATTATCGTTAATAATACAAATTTTATTTTATTGAATTTGTATGCAAGCATGGTTATCTACATAGATTATCTAAAAGAGATTTTAAGGACTCCGCAATTTGAAACCACTCTCATTTGAACATTTGGGTTTAAACGAACGTTTATGTCAGCACCTAGTTACACTAGGTTTTAACACACCAACACCAATACAAGAAGAAGCAATCCCATTAGTATTACATGGCCAAGATGTCATTGCATCTGCGCAAACAGGTAGCGGAAAAACAGCATCGTTCTTACTTCCACTTTTACATATTCTCAACGAGATTCCTTTAAAAGCACGTATGCCTCGCGCTATTATTATGGAGCCCACACGAGAGCTTGCTCTACAAGTTTTTGATCAATTCACGCGCTTTTCAGATGGATCATTGAAAGCAGCATTGTTGGTTGGTGGCGAATCCATGACGCAGCAAGAACGCGTCCTTAAAACAAATCCAGATGTGCTTATTGCAACACCAGGACGTTTACTTGATTTATGTGAACGTGAAGAACTAATGCTATTTGGTATTCGCTATGTTGTTATCGACGAAGCTGACCGCATGCTCGATATGGGTTTCCTGCCAGACGTCAAACGCATCATGGAAAAGATTCCTCTTTCCCGCCAAACAATGCTGTTTAGCGCAACTTTTGATGATGAAATTCGTAAAATGACGCACCAATTTATGTTGGCACCTAAGATCGTCAATATATCACGCGCAGGCAGCACAGTAGCGTCAATTGAGCAATACTTTGCAATGGCTGATGACAAGCAAAAACGCAATATTACACGCCATATTATTGCAATGCATGGTACACAAGGTGAGACAAAAATCCCAACGATTATTTTTTGCAATCGAAAAACACAAGTTACGACGCTTGTATCATCATTAAGACGCCATAAATTTGCTGCAGATAGTTTGCATGGTGATTTACAGCAATCAACTAGAAACCAAACCGTTGAGCGTTTTCGAAGTGGTGAAATTCATATTCTTGTTGCAAGCGACATTGCTGCACGTGGCCTTGACGTTGAAGACTTAGGACTTGTCATCAATTTTGATGTGCCCGTCAATGCAGAAGACTATGTACACCGTATTGGCCGAACAGGACGTGCAGGCAAATCAGGTTTTGCGTTTACTCTTGTTGAAAAACGTGATCAAAAGCAATGGAAAGCAATTGAAACACTCACACAACAAGATATTCGTGAATTTGTTGTGCCAGAAGATATCCTTAACATGGCAAGCGTTGCAAAGAAATCTCCACAAAAAGAAAGAAATGCAAAGCCAGCTGTGATTGCAGATGCAAGCGTAGAATTATCCACTGAAACTGCGTTGCCGTCTGTACAGCCAGAAACTAAAAGAAAACGTCCACTTCGCGCGCCACGTAAAATCGCAAAAGAGGAAGTAACCATAACCGCTGACGTTTCCGCACAAGAGACAATTGTTGAAGTGATACGTGATAATGATCCTGCCATCGATTCATCAAAGAATGCACACCAACATCCAAAGCACGATAAAAAGAATCATACACATCAACAAGAGCCAAGGCACTTCAACCGTGAACCCAATGCGCACAAACATCGCAAAGAACATAGTGATTCCCACAGCCATAATCAGCAATTCAAAGGATTTGGTGACGAAGTGCCTACTTTCTTTAAACAAGACAGCTACCGTAAGTTCTTACTTGCAAGCGACACCCCACACGAATTAGTGGCAGAAAATAATAAAAATAAATTAACTGAAACACATCAAAAAAACGAAAACCAAACGCGTGATGAGACAACAACATGAAGATAAATATACAACGCTTACCGCACGCAGCTAACTTGCCATTACCGTCATATGCAACAGAAGGAAGTGCAGGCCTTGATCTACATGCCGCAATTCCTACTGATCTAATTATAGGTTCTGGAAAACGTGTACTTGTTCCAACAGGTTTTGCGATTCAACTTCCCCAAGGGTATGAAGCACAAATCAGATCCCGATCAGGACTTGCTCTTAAACATGGTTTGTTTGTTCTCAACTCCCCAGCGACAATTGACTCTGATTATCGTGGTGAAATTTTTGTGCTGATCATGAATACTGATGATGACGCATTTGTCATTACGCCAGGCATGCGTTTTGCTCAAATGATTATAACAACCTATACAGCTGCTTCATTTTTTGAAGTTGACACATTAACAGAAACAGAACGTGGTCTGGGTAAATTTGGTTCGACGGGTGTATGACATTATGTTTCAACCTATGCACGGTCATCCTCGGACTTGATTCAAGGATCTATAAAGATGCAAAGGCAAATAGTCTTTTATTTTTTAGTTTCCCTCTGACTTGATCAGAGGGTCCATGGATCCTCCGGTTAAACCGGAGGAAAACTGAATAAAGAACAAACTGTATGCCGTCTCAACTATAAAGATCCTCGGATCAAGTCCGAGGATGACAATTTTGAGGTTGGTAGTTACATTAAATTATCATACACTATAATTAATAGAAAAAATGCGCGCTTAAATTTTATGAATAAACTATTTTACTCTATTCTTTTCACCTTATCTCTTCTAACAATAAATGTGTCAGCGGAACCTCAACCAACGCAGCTTACATTGCCGAGATTTGCAACACTTCGTGCCATAAAAGCAAACCTGCATGTAGGGCCTGGCCCTAATTATCCTATTAATTGGGTACTTCTCCGTCCTGGCATGCCTCTTGAAATTATTGCGGAATTTGATACGTGGAGACAAGTTCGAGACTGGCAAGGAACAGAAGGCTGGATACATAAAAGTCTGTTAAAAGGAAAAAGATCCTTTTGGACACTCAGCAAAACACAAGAATTAAAAGATAAACCAGACGAAAAAGCAAAAACAATTGCATTTGTTGAAGCAGCCGTTATTGGAATCCTTCATGAATGCCAAGCAAAATGGTGTCGCGTTGAAATGAAATCTTCTCATGAAACAAACAAAAATAAAAACTATAAAGGTTGGTTGCCACGTCAGGCTATTTGGGGTATTTACCCACACGAGAATAAGCTGTGAGCCTAGTCACATTATCACATGCAACATACACCTGCCCAACTACGCAGCAACGTCTAGTTGATGACGTAACATTTGATATTAACGATAAAACGATCACAACAATCATAGGGCCGAATGGGGCTGGAAAAAGCACACTTCTGCGTTTGATATTGGGGCTACGTTCCCTCTCAACAGGTAGTATTTCACGTAAAAAGGGAATCAAGCTTGGCTATATGCCACAAAGGCTCAATCTAAATGCAAGCTTGCCTTTAACCGTAGAACGTTTTTTATCGCTCTCTCAATCAGCCACAAAAAACACACGCACACATATAACCGCTGTTCTTGAACAAGTGAATGCAGTTTACGCGCTCAAACAGAGCATACACACCTTATCAGGCGGTGAATGGCAGCGTGTGCTGTTAGCACGTGCACTATTGCAATCACCTGATTTGCTCGTCTTAGATGAACCCGTGCAAGGCCTGGATTTGGCTGGCCAAGCAGAATTCTACCGCATGTTGCATCATATTAGACATACACTTGGCTGCGCGGTTCTGCATGTATCTCACGACCTACATCTCGTATGGGATGCAAGCGATACTGTTATTTGCCTCAACAAACATATTTGTTGCATGGGACATCCTGACCATGTGCGACAAGACCCTGTTGTGCAAAGTCTTTTTGGTGGATTTTTGCCATATACGCATCATCACGATCATTGCCATGACGGTATCGATCATTCTACTTGTGAGCACGATCATGCTTGACCACTTCATCTTATTTTCTCTTGTTGCTGCTGTTTGCTTATCCTTTAGTCTTGCACCGCTTGGATGTTTTTTGTTGTGGAGACGGCAAGCCTTCTTTGGTGATGCAATGGCACACAGTGCAATGCTTGGTGTTGCGGTTAGCCTGATGTGGAGCGTCACACCTTTATGGGGAATATTACTTATTTGTACTATTCTTTCCGCCCTACTTGCCTATGGCCCCCTTATTTTCAAACTACCATCTGATGCATGGCTCGGGCTCTTATCGTATACCCTCATGGCCATTGCATTTATCGTAATGCGATCATTACCACGTGGCGGCGCAAAAGGCGGCGCAAGCGTGGAGCAATTTTTATTTGGTGATTTATTGCTGCTCAACATATCTGACATAATCGTTCTTGTCGGTATAACGTTAGTCGTAGTGGCATTTTTGTTTTTATTTTGGCGAAAGCTGATTCTAATCACGCTTGATTCCGATTGGGCGTCTGTCGAAGGCATCGCGCCTCATCATATGACATTCGTATTTTTATTGATGCTGTCATGCGTGGTGGCGGCTACACTGCCCATTGTTGGCGCATTACTCGTTCCAGGATTGATGTTATTACCTGGGGCATCTGCCGCGCAGTTCTCACGTTCACCCGAAGGTATGATTCGTCGAGCCATCTTTATGGCATTACTTATGCTTATTGGCGGAATAAGCTTAGGATTTCATATGGACTGGCCTGTTGGACCAGCTAGTATCGTTGTTGGATTCGGATTATTTCTAGGTGGACGAATAGTGCCGCGTGCTTTTCGGCGCTAACCTTTGTCTTTCACTTAAAACCCATGCGGATCAGACTGATCTTCTTTCGCCAGGTTTCCAAACTTAGTCACAGAACCATCAAAATACAAACGCACCGTACCAATCGGACCATGACGTTGCTTGGCGATAATGACTTCAGCCTTATTGTGTACTTTTGACATATTTGTTTGCCATTCGATGTGCTTGTCCGTGCCTGGGGTAGGCTCTTTTCGTCCTTCGTAATATTCTTCACGATACACAAACATCACAACGTCCGAGTCTTGCTCGATCGAACCAGATTCACGCAAATCAGATAATTGTGGACGCTTATCATCACGTTGCTCAACCGCACGCGATAACTGTGACAATGCCAAAACAGGCACATTCAATTCCTTTGCCAAGGCCTTTAATGATCGTGTGATTTCTGAAATTTCTTGCACACGGTTGCCATCGCTGCTTTTACTGCTCCCCGAAAGCAACTGCAAATAGTCAATCACGATCATACCGATACCATGTTGGCGTTGCAAACGACGTGCACGATTTCGAACTGCCGTCACCGTTAATGCTGGCGTATCATCAATAAACAAAGGTACTTCACCAAGACGGCGACTAACATCCACTAATTTTGGAAAATCATCAGCACGAATCGCACCACGACGGATTAAGTCTGACGACACACCCGATTCACTGGATAAAATACGGTTGGCTAATTGTTCGGATGACATTTCGAGTGAGAAAAAAAGAACAGGGGCGCCATCTTTATTATTTTCAATAAAGCCCTTAGCCGCATTAAAAGCGATGTTGGTTGCCAATGCTGTTTTTCCCATAGACGGACGGCCTGCCAGAATCAACAAGTCTGACGGATGCAATCCACCAAGCCATTTATCCATATCTGTAAAGCCTGACGTAACACCAACAACATGACTATCACGTTTAAACGCACCTTCAGCCGTTGTGATTGCTTGCGCAAGTGCATGACCAAATGAAACAGCACCCTGCCCTGAATTTCCAATTGTTGCTAAGTTATATAATCGACGTTCAGCATCCTCGATCACATTGGTTGCAACACGTTCACCGTCAAGCATTCGCGCATCAACAATCGTTTCATGACCAATCGCAATTAATTGACGACGCATATACATGTCATAAATCAACCGGCCATAGTCAGCGACGCTTACAAGCGAATAGACCGAGTCCGACAAATCAACCAGGTACTGATATCCACCAAGCTCTAAAAACTCAGCATCATTGTTAAGGACATCTTTTAATGTAATTGGGTCTGCGATACGTCCGCGCTCTAATGAATGTGCAATCGCACTAAAAATCACACCGTGCACCTTTTGCGAAAAATGATCTGCGCGCAAAAAATCTGAAATATGCTCGAACGTGCCGTTATTAAGGATAAGCGCACCTAAAAGGGCTTGCTCAGCCTCTATATTATAGGGAACGGTTTCAGTGCCAACCACATTTTTATTTGCCGTATCAGCGTGCCCCTGACCTTGAAATAACGATACGATATCAGTGGCATTGTGTGGTTGCATGGGTGGCTCCTATTCTTGATGAAAAAGAATAGCATAAAAAAAGGCAAGAGAGCAAAGATTATGTTTGGCGTGTAATATATATAAAATATATTGCAATATTTTAGCAAATATAAAAGGGGCTATTAAGCCCCTTTATTTACATTATTATGAAATAACACATAAGGTTTTTTTCTGCTTCTTTATTTGCTTAGCAATTGCTCGCTGCTCTTCAGGCGATAAGCTAGTTAACTCTGTGATTAATCCAGCTTGAAGTTGAGGAGATGTCAATTCATCAATTTGTTCGTCTGTCATAGCGCCTAATACCACCGCAGCCGTATTGGTTTCTTCACTATCTTTTTCTTCTTCAAATGTAAGCCCACCAACATCTCGAAGACCAATTATTTCTGATGGCTGAGGAAGCATAGTTGTTCTATCCACCATTGTTGTAATTCCACTATGAATAAAACTATCTCCTTCGCTCACCGCAGGATTTATTTCATAAAGCCCTAGTTGATGATTGGGTTGATGAAATGAAATTTCAGCACCATCAATCGTAAATACAATCCGCATTTTAGCACGTAAAAGGTCTTTTACATGAATAGATATCTGGTCGAAGAAAGCATTCATCGTGCTATTATTATCAAATGAACCTGCCAATTTAATAGCAGTCTCATTTAAATAGAAATCACTTTGAGCTGTGGCTCCAATTTTACGAAAGTATGGGCGCGCAAAATGACCTGACTTTTGCAATTTGGTTATCATATCAAGACTACTTGGTAAAGAAGCTTGAGATTCATGATTACCATCTGTATAGGCAACCACAATTTTTTCATCTTCCTCTGCTTTCAAAGCCATAGCATTCCCTATATGTGTCAAGTCAGTACCACCGTCTGCTACAAGAGCACCCCAAGAAGGTATGGATTTCCCTTTTTCTAAACTGAATTTTCTTATTTCACTTTTACTAATCTTATCCGTAAAAGGAGAAATTATAACATCACATATTGTATTCTCAGGTAACAAATCTCTGATCATCGTAAGTAATTTGGGCATTTCTTGATTCAATTTATTAATGGATTCTCCCCCCATACTACCACTCTTATCAAGCAAGAACTCAGCTGATATACGCGAAACTTTACCATAGCTTAATTCATTGCCTAAAGAAGTCGTATAAGCTTTATATGTTCCATTACCATTCTCTCTTAGGGTGACAACACCACTACTCGCTGCAATTAAACGTTTTAAAATTGATTGCACAGGAATTGTTAATTCATAACATTCTCTTTCATCAACACCTTCTTCACCAGCTTCAAACTTAGTAACTCCATTCCCAATTGCTGAATAAAGAAAATCATTCAATAAACCGTAACTAATGATTAGTTGATTATCATCTTCTCTCACAAATTCTTTAATATTTGTATAGGCCCAATTGAAAAAAGAAGATTTTTCTTTAAGTAAATCTACATATAATCTTGCAATACCTCGATTAAATCCTGTGTCAATCGGTATGCGTAATTCACTTGTCGTATCTTGTGCCGCATCCATATTTGTAAGACGAACTTCTTGTGAATCTATGCAAAGCGCATCAAAACACGCTCCCCATGATTCAAGCTTTACCGAGCTTGCACGCACATTAATCACATTTGTTGAAGGTGGCAAAAAATAATCTCTGAGTCTATTAAAATCGATTAATGCATCAACAACCCGGTCGAGTTGTTCTTGGGTGCCCTTCACGTACAAATCATCTCCTTTAATGTCAGCATAAGAAACCTTAAATGCTGCCTTGAAAGCTTCTGGCAATTTATTTTTAGGCTCGAAAGGCTCCATTGCATACGCAACGTGAAGGCACAAAAAGAACGCTGATATTTTTTTCATGATATATACTTTTTAAGAATTAATGATTAAATTTTATTGTTAAATTTACTGTTAAATAACAACTCTGTAACTTTCACAAGATATAGCAAAAACATATTTAATTGAAAAGAAGAATTGTCTTAGCAAGACATTAATCCTCTTATCCAAACATCAAATTTCATCTATACTACCTGCAAAACCATATATAAATATAAAGAAACATACACATGCGACTCAACGATCTCCTTCAACAAGCAGAGCTGATCAACACAGCGCTACCCTCACCTTACGGGCAACGTATCATTCAAGCCGTCCGCGCTGATTCACGCAATGTTGAGCCATTTGATATATTTGTATCAACACCTAGCCCTATGGAACTTGATTATCTAGAAGACGTCATCAGCAAGGGATGCCGGGTTGTTGTCGTTGAATCTGAACTAACCGACCATCCGTTGTTTCAAGAGCACGATGTATTGGTGATCCCCCATTTCAATCCACGTCTAGCATTAGCAAAACTTGCTTCAGTTTTCTATGCAGGCATGCCAAAGCATAGCGTTGCAGTGACAGGCACAAATGGAAAAAGCTCAACCGTTCAATATGTGCGGCAATTTTGGGAAGGTGCCCACCTGTCATGTGCCAGTGTAGGAACACTTGGTCTAAATGTATCACTAGCCGCTGGTATTAACATGCAAAAGGAACTTGCACCTGTATTAAAAGGTACATCACTCACAACACTTGATTCACTTAGGCTTCATCAGTTGATGCAACAGCTCACGCAAAATCACATTGATTATCTAGCATTCGAAGCATCAAGCCATGGCTTAGATCAATACCGTATTCACGGAGTTTCACTTCAAGCAGCAGCGTTCACCAATCTAACGCAAGACCACTTGGACTATCATCAAACAATGGATGATTATTTCAACGCAAAAGCCCGTTTATTTACAGAAGTTTTAGGCGAAGGCATGACGGCTGTGATTAATAAAGATACACCCTATTTTAGCACGTTGGCTGATTTGTGCGAAAAACGAGGCCAAGCGGTGGTCAGTTTTTCACGTTTGACAGAGGCCACATTGCAGGCAATAAATTGCCGTATCATTGGGCAATCACAACTCTTTGATTTGAGCGTCAATGGTGAAATATTCAAAGACATATGCATCAACATTAGCGGCGACTTCCAGATTGAAAATGTCTTAACGGCATTAGGCCTCGTATTAGCATCAGGGCTCACTATTCAGGAATGCCTACCGACGTTTTCCAAACTCACATGTGCTACTGGCCGTTTAGAGCGTGTTGCCAGCAAAAATAGCGCTCATTTTTATGTGGATTATGCACACACCCCCGATGCACTTGAAAAAGCGCTAGAGAATTTACGCCCCTTTGCAACAAATAAATTATGGGCTGTATTTGGATGCGGCGGCAACCGCGACGCCGTAAAGCGACCTGTTATGGGTAAGATTGCAGCATCACTTGCTGACATATGCATTATAACTGACGACAATCCACGATTCGAAGAACCCGGCCATATCCGCTCAGAAATTTTAAACAGTTGCCCCGGCGCCATCGAAATCGCAAACCGACGTGATGCAATTGCTTATGCAATCAGTAATTCTGAACCTGGCGATATCGTATTGATTGCTGGAAAAGGACATGAAGAAGGACAAATCATCGGAAATACGACATTCCCGTTTAATGACCGTGAAGAAATTTTAAAAGGCTTGTAACGATCATTAAAATTCGTACCGCATGATATCTGAAATAAGTGGTATTATTTCGGATATGATTCTGTTAAATTTCATATACAGTTTCACACACAATTACTGTACAGCTTGTAATGAATATAGACTCTAAACCAAAATGGCAATTAAGCGAATTATTTGCTGCTTTAGGCTTACCTCCCCTCGCAAATGATGCGCCGGTTTCTGGTGTGTCGATTGATACACGCACGCTCAAACCTGGCGACATCTATATTCCGATGGTTGGTGAACGCGATGGGCATGCCTTTGTAGAAAATGCATTTTCTAAAGGCGCTGTTGCAGCAATTGTATCAACAACATTTGATGCATCATCTGTAAATGGCCTTTGCATTGCCGTGCCAGACACCTTAATCGCCTTGCAAAAACTTGGGGTTTATAACCGAAGCCTTACACAAGCAAAAATAATTGCGGTTACTGGAAGCGTGGGTAAAACAACAACAAAAGAAATGCTGGGGCATATTTTAAAAAACTTTGGCAAAACGGTTATTTCAAAAGCCAGTTACAATAATTGCTGGGGTGTTCCGCTTAGCCTGCTTGATCTTACCCTAGATACTGAATTTGGCGTATTTGAAGTGGGTATGAATAATCCCGGTGAGATTGAACCACTTGCGGATATGATCACACCAGATATTGCGATCATCACAAAAATTGTAGAGGCTCATATCGGACATATGGGATCCATCGAAGCCATAGCAGTTGAGAAAAGTACAATTTTAAGCGCACTTAAAGCCAACGGATATGCTCTGATTCATGGTGGTACTGCAAGCGACCAATTGCTGAAAGATCATGCAAAAAATCACAATCACATGTTGTTTGACATGGAATCAATAAAGGCTAATGTGATAAATGGCACCACTCACATCGACACTAAAATCGGTGACACAGCAGTGCTCTATACTCTGCCCTTTTCAGGCATACATCACGTCGGCAATAGTGTTCTTTCCCTCGAAACATGCCATCGGTTAGGACTTGATGTGGCAAAGGCTGCAAAAGCTATGGAAACATTTACACTACCAGCCGGCAGAGGCGTAACACATGCGTTAACTCTTTCCAATAATATTTCGATTACTTTGATTGATGACGCTTATAACTCAAACCCTGCTTCCATGCGTGCGGGGCTTTTATCACTCAAAGCACTAAAAAAGGCTGGGCGTCGTATTGCTGTTCTTGGCGAAATGCGTGAACTTGGAACAGAGTCTGCTACGTATCACCGCGACCTTCTCGATTCAATTATTGAGACTGAAATTGACTTGGTCTTTTGCTGCGGTGAATCAATGCGCCATTTATATGATGTTTTACCTGAATCAATACGAGGAGCTTACGCAAACACATCAGATGAACTTATTCCGTATGCGACTGCTGCACTTAAGACTAATGATATCGTCTTTGTAAAAGGATCAAAAGGAAGTAAAGTGAGTCATGTTGTTAATTACTTAATAAATAATAATGTGATGTCACACGCACAATAAGAACAAGCAACACCACACCTCAAAAACAATATTTTTTATCCCAACTATATTCTATCCATTATCTTCAGAAGCAGTTTTTTTCACTGACTTCTTTTTTGACTTTCCAGGTGCAGCAGAACTATCTTGTGGCGGGCTCTTATCTAATATCCGTGCGAAACAAAGGTGCGTATCATCAATATGTGTTTTATAAATAATGAAGTCTCTCACCGCTCCGCCTGACATAATCTTATATTTCACCTGGTCTTGGTCTTTCATTTGGAAAAATGCCTGAAATAAAGGAAGCTCATTAGTATCCGTTACTTCACCATCATACTTTTTATTTGTGTGCAAGCGATAAACTTTATCACCTTCTAATGCCAGGCAAACAACTGCTTCATCTGTTGTAACTTCCACGACTTTTTTCATCACATCTACAGGATTTCCAGACGCACTTGCTGCACTTTTTACAGCTTCTTTAAAATCAGCTTGAGCGCTTGTAATTACAGCACCCACAGCTAACAAGATTTTTAATGTATTTTTTTTAATCATAATCTAAGGAGCCCTTCTTAAGTAATAAATTTTTAAATACTCGCACAGAATATCAGCCCATGCTAGTATACTTTCTTTTACATGTATCAGGGCAATCACCCCAAAGAACAGTAGTACTTGATAAACATTTTCCTTGCCTTGTCACAGAACAACAACATGTTTGCAGTGCCTCGCAGCTTTTACTAAAAATTGTACCTATACCAAAAACAAATGATACCAACAAAATGTATTTTTTAATCATTTCCAACAACCTTTCCAAAAGAAAATTAAAGTGTGTATTTAATACATAAATACTTTATCAACAATATAATTATAAATGATCTATGGTTAACAATTAGTTAAATTAAACCTTTTTATTATCAGCTTCAAATCAAAGGATGTTTCAATATATTTATAGTTTTTGTTTATCTTATTTTCTAAAAGCATTGGTAAATTTCGTCTGAATCAATTACAGTGTTAAACATCCAATAATAATTTATATATTTTTCATTTCGTGACACAAATAGCCTTACAATTGATACAACATAACGACGACCTAAAGTCATCCCTAGATAAGCTTCGTTCTCAAGAACCAACGTCCCTTGCAATAGACACCGAGTTTACGCGTCGCACAACGTATTGGCCACAACTTGAGCTCATTCAAGTAGGCATATGCGGGAAACCTATTTTAGTCATTGATTGCAAAACCATCACTAACTGGGCACCTTTATTGTCACTTTTTACTGACACATCCATCACAAAAGTCTTCCATTCAGCACGTCAGGATTTAGAAGGCTTTTTAAAATTATTCAAAACGCTTCCGTCCCCACTATTTGACATTCAAATTGCCGCTGCATTTATGGGATTCGGCCATAGTATTGGCCTTGGTGATTTGGTCGAACAACTGCTGGGAGAGACACCCAACAAATCAGAGCAACACAGCAATTGGGAAATACGTCCTCTCCGCCCAGCACAAATTTCGTATGCTGCCATGGATGCGCATTACCTACTCGAACTCTATCCAATCGTGCGAGAGCAGCTTGAATCGCTTGGGCGCAGCGAATGGCTAATCGAATTTTGTGAATTACTTGAGCAGCCATTACGGCTCGTTACAAATCCTGAACACGCGTGGGTCAAGCTCCGTTCACATCTTAAAAATGAATCAGAATTATTTTTTTGCAAAGAATTTTCTACGCTGAGAGAGAGACTTGCACAAGATGCAAATTACAATCGAACGCGCGTTATAAATGATGCTGATTTAGTCCAGCTATGCCAGCAAATGGCATTCCATGTTCGTGAGCAAAATAATGAGATAAACGGTACTGAATACGAAGGGGAGAGCACTCTACCTATACCTTTACCCTCACTTGACAAAGTCGCACCTGAATTCATAAATGCCTTCAATGAAGTACAAGAGACAAGCCTGAAAGCGTTTGAACACATCACACACTTTCGTCAATTACGCTCTCACTTACGCCATGGTCTAGGCACGCTATTTACAAGCATACAGCAGAAACAACTGTTTGACGCAAAAGTACGCCTTAATGCCGAGGCTAATCGTTTAGTTATGCCGATGCATTATTTAGCGCCATCCGCGATGCTCGACGATTATATTTTGACGCCTCATGATGAACACCCATTAGTATCGGGATGGCGCAAAAGCATTACCCAGCCGATCTTGAAAGAAGTATTAGCCCCTGCTCAAAACTTAACCTTTGAAGAATAAATTTAGTTATTCTAGCCCTCTTTTTTAATTTCTCCATAAAGTGAAGGATTATAAGCAAAAGGCACCTTTCTTTTCTGAAGCTCAATAAACAAACGCCTATTAAACTCAAAAGAAAATACTTTTTCGGGATCTGGCTTTACCTTCAAACTAGCAAGCACAACGATGCCACTGACCGTCATACTTTGAACACCAATATCGGATAATTCTTCTAAAATGCAAGAACCAAACTTGTCATCATTTTTAAGGTCTTCATACACGCTACTAAATGCACCGTGAACATCATCCATATTACTCTCTGGAGAAATCGCAACCAAAAATTCTGCATTATTAAAATTACGAGAGCAATTAATGACACTTTTCGCCTCGGAAAATGGTATGGTCTGCAGCTCACCTGTTGAGTGACGCAGGATAATTGCACGCAGTGAAATCGATTCAACTACACCATTAGAACCACCAACTTTAACGAAATCGCCAACAGAAATATTTCCATCAAATAAAGTTAGAACCCCATTAATCAAATCCTTCACAAGTTCTTGCGAGCCAAATGAAAACGCTAAACCAACAACGCTAAAGCTAAGTACGATAGGAGTGATATCAACCCCAAGGTCACTCAACACAATAAGGGTTGTCAATATAATAAGCGCCCAATGCATGATCGACTCAATAATAGGAATAATAGTTTTAAATAACGGAGAGGTTTCAGCATCAACTCCTTGCTTGCGATGAAAAACAAGCAGTTTATTAAGGTGTTTTTGTATTGCAATCCTTAATACTTTCCAAACAGCACGCGCAACCATGATAATTATGAAAATTCTAAAGAATTTTATAATCCAAGAAACCCAGTCAATAGATTTAACCTTTTGGTGAATCTCGCTCGGTGACATAAGCTTAATTTGTTCTTGATTTTCCTGTGCCTTCTTGTCTATTTTCTCTTCTGTTTTCTTTTCCTTATCATCGTTTTTTGAAGTCTCTGACAAAGATATTGCTGAATTATCATCGTCTTTACTCAAGGATTGCACACGTGCACCGTATGCGAAATCCTGATTAATCAAAAGAATTAGTGAAATCATAAATACATGTAATAATTTACTCATCATTAAAAACCCCATCATTTTTACAAAGAAAAATTGTAGTTACAAAAAATTTATCATTTTTTTTTAAATTAGATTGCAAATTGCAAATAGATTTCCCCCTCAACAAAAGGGAATATCTACAACTTAAAAAAACAATAGCACAATAAATATTAAAATCTTATTAACACAACTTATTTTATTTTTAAGTAAAAATATATAAAACAAAATCAATTAAAACAATTAATTATTTGTTAATTTAAATTTGCTATAAAAGATATATAGAATTTATATGTGAAATATAATTGAATGTTTGATAAAACAAAAAAAATAATTAAAGAAATAATTATTGATAAAAAACAAATAATCATTGGCGGAATAATGCTATGCATAGTGACAATTGTTGTTTCTTTAGTTGCAAGTAAGAAAAAAAAGCATGAAAGAGACATTCCATTCATCAATGTCACCACGCCTAAGAGACAGACATTACCGCTCACCCTTTCTGTCCCCTCCACCTTTCAAGCGACTGCCGATGTATCAATTCGCAATCGCGTCGACGGAGCAATCAAAAAAGTATATTTCAAAGAAGGACAGCACATAAAAGAAGGTGATCTTCTCATTGAAATTGACGATGAACTATTACAAACGCAATTACGTCAAGCGGAAGCAACTAAAGCTAAAGACGCCGCTTCTTTGTCACAATCTGAAAAAGAATTAATGCGAAACACACAGCTCGCCAAGCGTGACATGGCCTCAAAATCTGCTTTTGATAAAGTTGAGGCAACAACAAAAGGCCTTCGTGCATCCGTTGCTTTTGATCAAGCACTCATTGATTCTCTTAAGATTCAAATTGGTCATGCTCGTATTAAAAGCCCAATTAACGGAACTGCAGGTTTTTTGAAAGTTGCTGTTGGAAATTTTGTTAGGCAAAGCGAAAATGTACCACTTGTTTCAATCAAGAAAATTAATCCTATCACTGTATTGTTTGAAATCCCGGAACGCTTTGTTCCAGCTTTGTTAAAATCAAAAATGGAATCAATTAATGTTTCTTTAACTGATATTGAAGATAAGCCTATCAAAGCAAATACAAAAGTTGTTGCATTCAACAGTGGTGTTGACACAAAGTCAGGAACACTCTGGGTTAAAGTGGAAGTAGAAAATAAAGATCTAACGCAACGTCCCGGCATGTCTGTGGTTGGCAAAATTCAATTTGGTGAACATAAAAATGCTATTACAATCCCCGTTGAATCGTTGCAAATAGGGCAAGATGGAGCCTTTGTTTTCACCTATGACAAAAAAAACAAAATTGTCCAAAAGAAGCCGGTTGTCGTCAAAGATACACTTGATGCAGTTGTCGTGATTGAATCTGGCATTTCGGACACAGATATTGTCGTAACAGAAGGACAAATACGATTAACAAATGGTGCAAAAGCAGTAATTCAAAATGAAAATGAAGCCATCAAAGCATCAGAAAAGGTTGCTACATGAACGTTTCAGCGATCTTTATCAAACGCCCTGTAATGACAACACTTTTGATGGTGTGGCTTGTATTAATGAGTGTATTTGCCTATCAGAAATTACCTGTAAATGCATTACCAAGTGTTGAATTCCCAACGATTGTCGTGACCGCAAATTTGTCTGGAGCAAGTGCTGAAACAATGGCACACGCCGTCTCGTTGCCTTTGGAGCAACAATTTTCAACCATACCCGGCCTTGATGTCGTAACGTCAAGTAGCGCGCAAGAAGTGTCACGCATTACTCTGCAATTTAATTTGAATGTAAAAATCGATACAGCCGCACAAGATGTTGGCACAGCCATCGCGGCAGCACAAAAAAGATTACCAATAACGATGACAACAATGCCTAGTTTCAAAAAGGTGAATCCATCTGAACAACCTGTCGTTATTATCGCATTAAGAGCAGACACAATGCCTGTTTGGAAGCTAAATCAGTTTTCGGATAACTACATTGTGCCTCGCTTGTCTATGCTCCCAAATGTGGCAAAAGTTGACACCAATGGCAGGCAAAAATATGCAGTTCGCATCGGTGTTAATCCCGAAATCTTAAGGGCGCGCGGCCTTGGTATTGATCAAGTAGCACGTGATATTAGTGCGGCAAATGTCAACAGTGCTACTGGACTATTACAGGGACATGATCAAGTATATGCGATTTCACCAGATGCAAACCTCCAAACGGCAAAAGAATTTGGTGAAATTTTACTGAATGGGCAAACAAACCTTCGGCTAAAGGATGTTGCTACCGTGACGGAAAGTACAGATAAGATGTACACAGCGGCGTGGTACAACTCAGAACGAAGCATTATCCTCATGGTAAGCAGGCAACCAGGTGCCAATTCAATTGAGGTTGCAAATAGTGTCAAAGCAATTCTCCCGGAAATTCAGAAACAGCTACCAGCAAGCATAAAAATGGATATGATCGTTGACAGAACAGAGTCTATCAAAGAATCCGTGAAAGAAGTAAAAATAACAGGTTTATTAACAATTGCACTTGTCGTTTTTGTCATTTTTATATTTTTTGGAAACATTCAAGCAACAATTATTCCATCGCTCAGTCTCCCTATTTCAATTTTAATCACATTTTCTGCAATGTATTTTTTAAATTTTAGCCTTAACAATTTAACACTGCTCGCCCTCACGCTATCCACAGGATTTATTATTGACGATGCCATTATCGTCTTGGAAAATATTATAGCAAATCGTGAACAAGGGTTATCCCCCAAAGAAGCAGCATTTAAAGGGTCACGCGAAATTTCATTCACTGTCATTTCAATGACAGTCTCTTTGGTCGCAGTATTTATACCTGTCTTTTTTATGCCAGGAATTGTTGGACGTTTCTTGTATGAATTTGCAATGACCATTGCCATTGCCATTTTGGCGTCAGGTTTCGTATCACTCACACTTATCCCCATGATGAGTCAGTATTTATCGCCACAGCATCAAGAAAGCCGGAATTTCATTGTTGTTTGGTTCAAACAATTCTATGAAAGAATGGAGATATCCTACAAAAAAAGCCTTGATCACGTTTTTAAATTTCAACGTTATATTGTTCACTTTGTTCTCTCAATTTTGGTCATCAACGTTATTTTTTACATGTATATTTCTAAAGGCTTTTTTCCAAACGAAGACACTGGCCTTATCTATGGCGTAAGCGAAGTTCTGCCTGAAACATCCTTCAGTTCTATGAAAAAAACTGAACTTAAACTCATTGAAGTTCTTTCAAAACACAAAGATATTAAATCCTTTAATGTCTCCATCGGGTCGTCCGGCTCTATAATCTCCAGCAATGAAGGGCGTTTTTTTGTTGTATTAAAGCCAATTGGCGAACGTAAACATGTCCAATCTGTGATCAAAGAATTACGCACAGCCATTCGCAGCGTCGCCAACATTAAAGTTTCCATGCAAGCCGTGCAGAATCTACGTATTGGCGGATCATTATCAAAAAGCCAATATCAATATACAATTCAAACACAAGATTTTAAAGAACTAGCAGAATATACAAACTTGCTTGCATCTAAACTGTCACAATCACCAGGTTTCTTGGATGTTAACACAGATCTTAAAATGAACAGCTTGCAAGCCAATATTAAGATAAACCGTGACATTGCGTCTCGTTTAGGTCTTTCGGCACAAAAAATCACAGATGCTATTGGATATGCCTATTCGGATCAGCAAATTTCTACTATTTACACAAAATCTGATACCTACCCCGTCATTATTAGTATGAACAAAGATGACTCAGAAACAATGGCAGATTTGTCAAAACTCTACGTTTCCAATAAAGATGGCGCTCTTATTCCTATGTCTTCATTTGCTACAATGGAGCGCACAAATGCACCGTTAACAATCAGCCACTTAAATCGATTAGCTGCCGCGACGATTTCATTTGGACTTATTCCAGGAAAAAGCCTTGGTGATGCAGTCCTTGCAATAAAGCAAATTGAGAAAGACATTAAATTACCAGCTACAATTAGCACGACATTCCAAGGAACCGCAAAAGCATTTCAATCGTCGCAAGGCGGTCAAGCGCTGTTGATTCTAAGTGCTATCTTTACGATTTATATTATTTTAGGAATTTTGTACGAAAGCTATCGTCACCCCATTACAATTTTAAGCGGCCTTCCAAGTGCTGGTCTTGGCGCACTATTCTTTTTGTGGGTATTAGGTTTTGATCTCGATGTTATTGGTATTATTGGCATTGTTCTGCTGATCGGAATTGTAAAGAAAAATGCCATTATGATGATTGATTATGCACTTGATAGACAACGCGAAGGCAATTTGTCACCACTAGATGCGATTAAGGAAGCATGCCAACGACGCTTTAGACCAATTATGATGACAACGTTTTCTGCTATTGTTGGCGCACTTCCAATTGCTCTTTGGAGTGGACCAGGCGCTGAATTCAGACAACCTTTAGGGGTATGCATTATTGGTGGATTGCTCGTGTCACAGTGGCTCACGCTTTATATAACACCGCTTTTTTATGTTTGGATTGAAGAAAAAAGAAAAATATCAAAATAATCTAATCGTGTTATTCCCCTCGCCCGCAATATTAAGTATAATAACAAAAAAGAAGGTTAATTCATTGATGCGTACGCTTTATCATTTCCCATTATGTCCATTTTCGCGCAAAGTTCGACTGGCTCTACATGAAAAAAAACTTGATTTTGCACTCGAGTTAGAACAATTCTGGGAAAAACGTCCTGAGTTCCAAAAACTTAACGTTGCAGGACAAGTGCCGGTACTAATCGATCTTAATGGATCTGTTTTATGTGATAGTTTAGCTATTTGTGAGTACCTAGAAGACGCGTACCCAGACCGTCCGCTTATCGGCGATGGACTCGTGCATAGGGCTGAAGTCAGGCGCCTTACGGCCTGGTTTGATGGCAAAGGCGCAGGTGAATTTAGCTTACCCCTTGTTTTTGAGAAAGTTATAAAGCGGAATATAACAAGTATGAATACACTTGGACCAAATTCCCCCCTCATCCGACAAGCAAAAGCAGCCATCAATTTTCATCTTGAATATATCACTTGGTTAACTTGTTAGAAGGAGAATAGATCTTTTTT
>JANRCF010000052.1:21412-42449 GCA_030727085.1 Alphaproteobacteria bacterium
CTCGCAGACCTTGCTGCCGCGGCACATTTATCCGTCGTTGATTATCTTGGCGACGTGCCTTGGGACAAACATGAAAATGCAAAAAGTTGGTATGCGCGTATTAAGTCACGCCCAAGCTTTAGAGCACTTTTGCATGACAGGTTGCCAGGAATCACTCCATCAGCAACATATGGAGATTTAGACTTTTAAAGCAAGTTAAATACTGAAGTGAAGTGTGTGCGTTTGTTAGTTACTGTTTAGCCGCAGCAATTGCAGCGAGCAAATCGGGTGCTAGTCTTGTGCATCAAGAAATTGGCCGCAAATAGTAGCATCCAAAATATCGGACATGGCGACTTTCGCTTAGTTTTTATAGTTCATAATAGCGTCAACTATCTTCGCTGCTTGTGCGGACTCTTCCACGTCATGCACACGAACAATTTGCGCCCCCTTCATGATACCAACTGTAAGTGCAGCAAGGCTCCCGCCCAGTCGCTTGTCAACAGGCGCATTTACCGTATAGCCAATAAAAGATTTACGTGATGCGCCAAGTAATACTGGGTAGCGAAACTTAGGTATTTCGTCAAAACGTGCCATTATTTCAATATTTTGCTCAACCGTTTTGCCAAAACCAATGCCTGGATCAAGGATAATTTTTGATGGATCGACGCCATTTTCAAGAGCAAAGATAACCTGTTTATCAAGGTCTCTGTAAATACACACGATAATATCTTCTGACTCATCGACGTCCTTCTTGATGTAGCGCCCTCCAAGTATTGTCTTTTCAACGATTCCCGCATTAAAAGAATGCATAATAACGGTATAGCATTGATGTTTTGCAGCAATATGAACCATTTCAGGATCATGCAGTAAACCACTGACGTCATTGATAACGCTTGCACCACATTTGACGGCTTGGTCTGCAACGATTGCCTTCATTGTATCAATAGAGATAGGGACATCAAAATTTTTATGTATGGCTTGGATGATTGGGATAACGCGATCAAGTTCTTCCTGCAGGCTAACGGGTGTGGCACCTGGCCGCGTGCTTTCTCCGCCAATGTCCAAAATATGACAGCCAGCTTTTACAAATGACTCAGCCTGCTTAAGGGCTCTATCAATTACTGAATTCGAACAAATACCATCTCCTGAAAATGAATCAGGTGTTACATTAAGAACAGCCATAATATGTGTATGGTTCTTGAAATCAAACATATATAATCATGTCTTTAAAGTAATGGGGATAAATTGGTGGGCCCTGAAGGATTCGAACCTTCGACCACCTGATTAAAAGTCAGATGCTCTACCAACTGAGCTAAGGGCCCTTAGATGTTATTCAGTTTTCTGAATCAACCTGTACATTAATACAAAACAAATGGGCATTCGTCAAGGGATTTTTGTGCATTTAAGTGAATGTATTTAAAAATGTAACAGGATGAAAATAAAAATTGTCATTTTTTGACTTTGCAGAGAAAAATTGCTTGCTGTCTAAGTCGCGATATGTTTCGATAGATTAATTAAGTGTTTTAATTAAATATTAGCGACTTTTTCGCTATTTCAACAGGAGAAGGTATATGAAAAAAATAATGACATTAGCCGCCATATTGGCTGCTACACCAGCATTTGTATTTGCAAGTGCACAAAAAAATGAAGTGGCCGCCAGCAGTGTTGTTAATGCTGAATCACCAACAACTATAGCCAATAAAGGTGAGCCTCATACTGCTGTCCCAGCTGCACAAAGTAACCGCGACAAAAGAATGCATGATTCTGCAAAAGCAAAGGCTTCTCAAAAAACCCAAGCTGAATACGCAGCAGAACTTCAAAAAAGAATTAATGAAGCTAAGGCTTTTGTTGAGAAAAAGAAAAGTTCAGTTCCTGCATTACAGTTTGAGCAAGCGTCAATGAAAATTCGTGTTGCTGAAGAATGGTTGAAAGCTATCAAATCGTATAAAGATCCTCTTACACGTTATGTTAGAAGCTTTAATTATGGTATGAGTGAAGCGAAGTCAGCTAAAAAAGACATGGAAGTTCATAAAGCTAGAAAAGATGCTTCTGATGACGTCGTTAAAAACGGATTATTAAGGTTATCAAAGCAAAGCGAAGCATTACTTGCTGAAAGGAAAGATGTTACCTTCTGTGAAGAAAATGACATATGTTTTAATACAATGCTAAAATCTTCACTTGAATATATTACACTTGCAACTAAGCCAGAAGCTAAACCAAACTTCAAACATCTTACAAAGCGTGCACGCCGATACTTATCAGATGCAAAGAAGTTTTTAAGAGCACATAAGTCACGTAAAAACAAAAAAGAAAAGAATGCTAAAGCTGATGCAAAAGTAGCTCCAGCCACTGCTGCTGCACCAGTTGCTTCAAAATAATAATATTTTATACTAAGTTAAAAGGCGCATTTTTAAGATGCGCCTTTTTTATTTTCTGTACGATTTAACAATGCTATTGAGCACCTCTCGTCGCACCAATGTGTTGTTTTTGCATTTTCTTAGCGAGCAGAATTTGGCGTTGACGTTCGTAATTTCCGCGGATTGATTTCTCTGATAGCTTGTCGTGGCAATGATGACATTGGATTCCTTCTATGTAGAGATGTGACAATCGTTCTTCTGGTGATAGCGGCATGCGACAGCCATAACACGGTTTATAATCCCCCTGTGCAAGCCCATGACCAACACTGACACGTTGATCAAACACAAAACAGTCACCTTCCCACAAGCTTTCTTCTTGAGGAACTTCTTCAAGGTATTTTAATATGCCACCCTTTAAGTGATACACTTCATCAAAGCCTTCTAGCTTCATGAATGCACTTGCTTTTTCGCATCGGATGCCACCTGTACAAAACATCGCGATTTTTTTATTTTTATCTACATTTAATTTTTCACGAACATAATTTGGAAAATCTACAAAAACTTTTGTTTCTGGGTTTAGAGCATTTTTAAAGGTACCAATTTGAACTTCGTAATCATTACGCGTATCAAGAACAATGACATCCGGGTCAGCTATTAATGCGTTCCAATCTTTTGCATCAACATACGTACCAACTACTTTACTTGGATTAGCCTCTGGCATACGCATTGTGACAATTTCATTTTTAAGCCGTACTTTTAAACGATAAAAAGGCATTTCGTCAGCAAAAGATTCTTTATGCGAAAGATCGGCAAAACGAGGATCACTTTTAAGTGTTTCTAAAAATGTATCTATGGCTTCGCGGCTGCCACCAATTGTGCCGTTAATTCCTTCTGGCGCAAGGAGCAAAATGCCTTTTATTTTTAGATGTGTGCATAAATCTTTAAGCTTTGCATGCACGCTTACGACATCTGGTAAGTCAGTAAAGTGATAAAGAGCAGCGATGACGATCATGGTAAAAGTATCCTTAAATTCTTTAGATGTGTTAAATCACCGAGTCACATTACCACAAAATAGTTTTGTTTTCCAATGCGTACTTGTTTTTCAACAAAGGCTTACCCATGAAAAATTTTGTTGATGAGTTATTAAGGAAATGATTCACGTTTCAAAAGAACCTAATGATTCATAAAAAGCGAAGCCTGCCAGAACAGTGCGGCCGTATATCAAGGAACATGTTCAAAGCAAGCAATGCCCCGGCTCAGCTCTAATATCCATGAGCGCTTCAGCTCGCGTATCAGATTTATTATCTGATATTGTCTGAACAAAAATAGTTGAATGTTAAAAACAGCCCTGCTCCACCAACGAGCATATACACAATTTTACTCATCCAAGAATTCACACCCAACAATAAATCGACTGCATTAATATTGGCTAGCCCCACAAAACCCCAGTTTAAAGAACCTATAATAACCAGTAGGAAACTGGCCGCACTTAAAAGTGAAGAAACCTTCATTCTACTTCTCCTATTTTCTATATATATTGTTTACTATGTATATCATTTATTTTTAAATAATAAAGTTGAATAAATTTTGTTTTTTCCTTTTCCTTCCTGATCTTGCTTTTCTTATTCCTCAATTCTAAGTGGTGGATAACGCGATCCCCCCTTACCTACAATTGACAACATAACGTTCTTACGGCCACTCTCCTTTGCTTGGCTAATAATAGCTAACACATCCTCTGGTTTTTGAATCTCATTTTGATTAACCTCTGTTATCACCTCACCTTGGGCAAGGCCTGCATCATCGCCTGCTCCTCCAGGCTCGACTTTTATGATTAAAGCACCTTTTGTATGCGATGATAAATTCAACCTATTTTGTGCACTTTCAGTAAGGGGACCAAGTGTTATTCCAAGAGTTTCAGTATTTTCTGCCCTTGATCTTTTCGTTACATCCAAATCATCCACCTTACCTGATTTAACGGCTTCTTCGTATTCACCAACAGTTATGCTTAAATCTATCTGATTTCCCTTTCTTAACACCTTCAATGGCACTGTTTTTCCAACGTCAGTTTCACCAACAAGACGCGGCAATCGATTTTGTCCATTAAGCATTTTTCCATCATATTCAAAAATAATATCACCATCTTTAATATTGGCTTTTTCAGCGGGGCCATTACTGGTTACAGCACCTACGATTACGCCTTGCACTTTAATGCCGAGCGCCTCAATCATATCTTCCGTTAGCGACTGTACGCGTATACCAACCCAACCACGTTTTGTTCGACCAAAGTCAATCAGTTGATCAACCGTCTTTTTTGCAACACCAGAAGGAACGGCGAATCCAACACCGACATTCCCGCCTGTGTGCGAGAAAATCACTGTGTTAATACCGATTACTTGTCCCTTTATATTAAGTAAACAACCACCAGAATTTCCGATATTAATTTGCGCGCTGTGTTGTATAAAATCATCCACATATCCACTCATCGTGCTAGGCCCTGGCATAACAACAAGATCTCGCCCCTTGCTAGACACAATACCAGCTGTAATGCTGTTACTTAAGCCAAACGGGTTTCCGATTGAAATAACCCAATCACCAACGCGTGCTTCGTCAGCATTTCCCCACTCGAGAGCAACAAGATTGCATTTGTCCTTAGGTAAATCCGACAATTTAATTTTAAGAACAGCAATATCAGTACGTTCATCTGTGGCATGCACAACGGCATCGAGCTCCATTCTGTCATGCAAGTAAACCGTGATTTTCTTTGCATCAGTAATGATGTGATTATTGGTGACGATATAAGCCACATCAGAAGAAACACGTATAATAAAACCAGACCCTAAGGATCGTATTTTGCGTGGCAAGTTAAACTCAGGCATATCAGAAAAATCGCGAAAGATATCATCAAAAGGTGTATCAGGCGGAAAATCTGGGCATTCTCGTTTTATTTTTGGATCAATATTCTGTATCGTTGCAATGCTGACAACCGATGGCAATGCACGTTCCACAATGTGTGCAAATCCATGATTTACATTCACAGAAGATAGAGTTGGGGCAACATTTGAAACCTGTGATTTGTTATTCGCAGAGAACGCGCACAACTTAAGTTCACCCGTGCTTATAGACTTAGAACTCATAAGTGATAAACGTTTTATTTTGGTAAGATGAACCGTTGGTGAGAGCGCTTCACAAGATGTTATGAAGAGTGGCATTATATACATGATTAGTAAAATATAGTGGATAGCAGCAAAACGTAACTTCTTCATCTGTTTTTCCCTTTAATCTGGTTCAAAGGCATTCACAATAGTCTGTCGTGATGCATTGTTCAGTCAGGCTTGTATTTATAATTAGAAATTTGTTATTCCTTTTGTACTTATTTAAATCGCCTGAATCCATCATGATCTTCGTGATCACACATTTGACTTTTCACGTCGACTACGTGTGTTTTCGGCCGTCGGAGTTGCTCTTTTAATTTTTCAATCCCCATAATGACGCTGTGCTTAACATTATGACCACATCCTATGCAGTGCGCTAAAAATTGCTTGCCTACATGGATTTGAATATCGGCATGCACGTAATTTTGCTGTGTACTCTTTGTAAGGGTAACCGTTGCATCAACGTCCCCATCCATATGATGGCTTGCAATAGATTCTATTTCGAAAATTATATGCTCAGCAAGATGAGCGCCAACTTTAACATGTTTCCTAATGATATTGACTGGCATATGCACACTCCTTATTCATTCACTAACTTATTAACTATAATATAATTTCTTTAGGCAACGTGATTGTTTTACACACGCCTGTTCAATTCTAAGATGAATACACTATGTCTTAGACCCTGAGATTTCTCTCGCATTCTGCAAGTTGACGCATGGTAGTTCCAGTATGTGAGGAAGCCTAAGCATACAATCAATTAAAAAAAGTTGACAAAGACATATTCATTACCAAGCGACTTCCAAAAGTATAAAAATGGTGGAATTTCTGATGTTAATACAATCGTATTAAAAGCCGGCCTTCGTTGGAGGTAAGCTGGAAAAGAATATCATCAAAAAGAGTTGCGTTTGTAGATTGCTAAACGTGCTGAAGCAGCTAAGTTGGCACCTATTGGTTTCCCGGGAACGAATAAATTTGATGACAGCACTGCCTATCAATGATGCACAAGCACATCCAATAGAATTTTTGTATCTGTTTGAATAAGAACCTTTAAAGCAATTGTGATAAGCACCGCGCTAATTAAGCGCTCAATGCGTTGCATATGCATAGTGAAAAACTGATTAAAATCTTTTCGCGTAACACATAAGGCGACAAGAATAAACCAAGATGATGATAAGACAGCAATCCAACCACCAATACATAAACGCAGTATTATCGATGTTGATGGGGGTATTATAACCGAAAAGATACCTAACCAAAAAAGAAGTGCTTTTGGGTTCAATACAGTTATTAAAAGCCCTTCCAGAAAACCAGAAATGCTCGATCGCGTTTTAAGAGTTTTCTCTATCGATATATCTAAACCCTTTGAAAATAATCCTGTGATACCTAGGTATAAAAGGTATAGACCGCCACACAATTGTAACATCAAGGCAATTCTTGGGTAACACATCAGAAGTGCAGACACGCCCAATAGATTAACAGTCACATGTACAAAATCGCCACAGGCAATTCCAAATGCAGTTCCAAGGCCTACAGTGCGGCCATAACTAACACTATTTCTAAACGCAACGGCAAAACCAGGGCCTGGGCTAATGATGCCAAGGCTTGCAATAACTGTTATGGTTAACAACTCAGTAAGCATTGATTAAATCTCAAGATTAGAGTTTAAATACGTCTTTTGCCAACATCATGACAACTTCCATAACAATTAAAAGAATAATAATCCACTCTAAACGTGATGAATGCGCGTGTTTTAATTCGTTTGATAAAATATCATACAATTCATGAATAACATCGAGACGTTTGTTTAATATGTCAATACGCTGCTTAATATCCATATACTCTGAAGCCAAGCGGTAATACGTCTCATAGCGAGGGCGCCGCCAAAAGAATTCTGGGGTATCCAATACGTCGCAGTGTAAGTTTATTGAATTACGCTCTGCAAATAATGCACCAATCTTTTGTGACAATTTTTTTCGTGACATTAATATTTTACCAGTTTTGGCAAGCTCATCTGGCAAATGGTGGGTCTTTTGAATTGTTTTAACAATGCTTTGCTCAAACACTTCTAATTTTACAGACTGAGTCAGCCCATGTGACAAAGATAATTTAATGAGATCGTCTGTAGATTCCAATATCATTTCATCTTCTTCTTCATTGATGAGAGTCGTCTCACCATACTCATAAACTGATGTGTCCATTGTTGGCAGAGAAAGAGGCGTTACCTCAAAGGCCTTTATGTCATTGATAAAACTCCCCTCCTCTTCTTCTGATAACCCCCAAATACTAATACAACCATATGGAAAAATAAAAATTTCCGCATCAAATGTTGCATCTTCATTGGACTCTCGTCTTTTGTGAATATGGATCACATTATCGTAGAATTTTGGATCTAAGCCTTGTTTTCGCAAGAATATTGCTAATTCATCAATGTCGTAACGTTCAGCATTGCAATATGAAGCACAGCGCATTCTTTAAATTATCCTTCTTTGTTTCTTATGATTATATACAATTTAGACTTGGATACAAGCGATGGTAATTTAACTTAATCTCTCGCGCGCTTCAGCAACTGATAAAGCTGCCATGTTTACAATTGAGCGAACAGATGACGATGGTGTTAATATGTGTGCAACGCCAGCTAACCCCATTAAAATTGGACCTATTGTTGAACATCCTGTTATAGACCGAATCATATTGTAAGAGATGTTTGCAGATTCAATATTAGGGAAAATCAACAAATTTGCAGAACCTTTTAAGTTCGAATTAGGAAATAGGCGCATGCGAAGGTCTTCCTTAAGTGCTAAATCTGCATGCATTTCACCCTCAATTTCAAGATCAGGGTGCATTTCTGTAATTTGCTCTAAAACAGTACGTATTTTAACAGCAGATTCAAGCCTTGATGTACCAAAATTTGAATGAGAAACAAAAGCTATTTTTGGTGTTAGCCCAAAACGTTTAACTTGTTTTACCGCAAGATTAGTTATTTCAACCAACATTTCATCTGTCGGATCTTCATTTAAATAAGGGTCACAGCAAAATAAAGGGCCATTCTCAAGAATTAATGTAGTTACAGCTGCGCATAGCTGCGCATCAGGACACACACCAAGAATAGGACGTAAGTTTTTAAAATGCTCAACATAACGACCGATCATACCACACAACACAGCATCAGCATCACCAAAACGAGCCATCAATGCTGCAATAATTGTGTTATTTGTGCGCACATGTACTTTGGCAATGTCCGGTGTAACACCTTTTCTTTCCATTAAAGAATGGTATGCTTGCCAGTATTTTGCGTATCGTTCATCATTATTTGGATCAATAACATCAAAATCAACCCCAGCTTGTATGCGCAAACCTAAATGCTCAATGCGCCAACTAATAACGTCAGGCCTACCAATTAAAATGCAACGACCAATACCACGGTCAACCAAAGACTGAACAGCTTGAAGCACACGATTATCTTCTCCCTCAGCAAAAGCGAGGCGAACGGGACGTTCTGTTGGACGTGCTGCTGCATTAAAGATAGGGCGCATTACCGAACTTGACTTAGAAACAAAGCTTTCCAATTCATGTTGATAAGCCTGCATGTCAGCTATTGGACGTGTAGCAACTCCTGTTTCCATAGCGGCTTGCGCTACTGCATAGGATATTTCAACATATAAACGGCTATCAAACGGTTTTGGGATAATATAATCGCGTCCAAAGCGATGCACTTCACCACCGTATGCATTTGAAACAATATCTGAACTTTCTGCTTTTGCAAGTTTAGCAATAGCATTTACGCATGCAATTTTCATTGCTTGATTTATTATGCTCGCTCCAACATCAAGTGCACCACGGAAAATATATGGAAAACAAAGTGCGTTATTAACTTGATTTGGAAAATCAGAACGACCTGTCGCCATAATGGCATCTTGACGCACCTTTAATACAACATCTGGACTGACTTCTGGCTCGGGATTTGACAATGCCATAATAAGCGGACGCGGCGCTAGCGAAGCAATCATTTCTTCATCCATAATATTAGGAATGGAGGAAAGCCCCAGAAAAATGTCTGCACCCACAACAGCGTCTTTTAATGTGCGGCACGGTGTATCGACAGCATATCGTAGCTTGCTTGGCTCACTTAAATCAGGACGACCTTCATAGATAACACCTTTGCTATCACACACGATAATGTTCTGGCGCTTCACACCAAGCTCAACAAGTAAATCAAGGCATGATAATGCACTCGCACCCGCACCTGCTGTCACAACCCGTACATCACCAATAGGCTTTTTAACAAGTTCAAGACCATTTAAAATAGCAGCGCTAACAATCACAGCCGTGCCATGCTGGTCATCATGAAACACAGGTATTTTCATACGCTCTTTAAGACGGCGTTCTATTTCGAAACACTCAGGCGCCTTAATATCCTCAAGGTTTATACCACCAAATGTTGGCTCTAGTGAGGCAATAATTTCAACCAACTTATCGGTATCTGTTTCATTAATTTCAATATCAAATACGTCGATGTTCGCAAATTTTTTAAAAAGAACTGCCTTGCCTTCCATCACTGGTTTCGATGCTAATGCACCAATGTTACCCAGACCCAACACAGCTGTACCATTTGAAATTACGGCAATTAAATTCGCACGCGCAGTCAGTTCTGCGGCTTGGGAAGGATCCCTGTGAATAACCATACATGGCTCGGCAACACCCGGTGAATAGGCAAGCGCTAAATCTTCACGGTCATCAACAGGCTTTGTGGGAACAACTGCTATTTTGCCATACGGTTTGCGACGATGATACGCGAGTGATTCAGTGTAAACATTGAAAGTCATAAGGATCCTTTAGCTTTATTTTTATACATATGAGGTAAATATGAGAATATTCTTTTATATCATGCCACACGATAAAAAGCACCAGACAAGTCGAGAAGTTTTAATTTTAAAAGAACTTAAATGCACAAACCCACCAAGTCTTTCACAATCTGCCGCACACCATTTCGGCGTTGTGCTGGGTTTCCAAACTCTCGGCCAAAAAATAATTTATGATCAGGGCGAATTTTAATGGCACTTGCTTTATAGACTTCTGGTTTTTGCAAATATTGAAGCAGCCTTGTTGGCTCCTTAAATTCATTGTTGCGGAATGTGATCAATAATCCTTTTGGTCCAGCATCAAGTTTTTCAATATGTGCTTTTCGGCAAAGTCCTTTAAGCTCAACCACATCAAGCAAATTTGCCGCTTCAATAGGCAATTTTCCAAACCGATCGATTAATTCAGCCGCAAAAGCATCGATCTCCTCGCGCGTTGTTAAGTTGGCTACGCGGCGATACAGATTAAGCCGAAGCCCCAGATCCGTCACGTAACTCTCAGGGATCAACACAGGTACACCCAAATTAATTTGTGGCGTCCAATCGTTTAACTCAACCTCGATGCCATCATTGTTATTCGCCTCGACCGCACGCGCCATCATAATCGCTTCGTGCAGTAGCGTTTGATATAGCTCCACACCAACTTCACGAATATGTCCTGATTGTTCTTCACCAACGATATTTCCAGCCCCACGAATATCCAAGTCATGACTTGCTAATGTAAAGCCGGCACCTAATGTATCTAAACTTTGTAAGACCTGAAGACGTTTCATTGCATTTGCTGACAAAGTTTGCTTTGGTGAATAAGTCAGATAAGCATACCCTTGTGTTTTTGACCGCCCTACTCTACCGCGTAATTGATACAACTGAGACAACCCAAATAAATCACATCGATGAATAATCAATGTGTTTGCTGATGGCACATCAATGCCTGATTCGATAATATTCGTGCTGATCAACACATCAAACTGGTGGTCATAAAATGCCGTCATGACATCTTCAAGTTCAGTTGGCGATAATTGCCCATGCGCCACAGCGAATTTTACTTCTGGCACTAGTTCTTGTAATTCTTCTTTAATCGACGGTAAATCTTCAAGGCGCGGCGTTACATAAAACACCTGACCACCACGATTAAATTCGCGCATGATGGATTCGCGAATAACCAATGGATCTTTAGGCATTACAAATGTGCGAACAGCCAGGCGGTCAATTGGCGGTGTTGTAATTAAACTTAAGTCACGAACGCCTGCTAACGATAACTGCAAAGTACGCGGAATTGGCGTAGCCGTCAGTGTTAGCACGTGAACATCTGATCGAAGTTGTTTTAGTTTTTCTTTTTGTTTCACACCAAAATGTTGTTCTTCATCGACAACGACCAGGCCAAGATCAGAGAATTTTGTCTTTTCACTTAAAATGGCATGTGTCGCTATGATGATATCAACTTTTCCTGACGCCAAATCATCATGTATAAGTTTTGCATCACCAGCCTTTACAAGGCGCGATAGTTGCGCAACACGAAATGGAAAGCCTTGAAAACGCTTTTGAAAATTAGAAAAATGCTGACGGCAAAGCAGAGTCGTTGGCACGATCACTGCAACTTGCTTAACAATAATCGCGGCAATAAATGCTGCACGCAAAGCAACTTCAGTTTTACCAAAGCCCACATCGCCACACACCAAACGATCCATCGGTTTACCACGTGCCAAGTCTTCAATAACTTCCATAATTGCACGCAGCTGATCATCTGTTTCAACATACGGAAAGCGTGCGCAAAAATCATCAAAATCACGGCTGGTTTGCTCTAGTATGGTAGCGCTATGAAGACTACGCTCTGCTGCTAAACGAATCAGATAATCAGCCACAATCTGAATTCGTTTTTTAACACGTGCTTTGCGCAGCTGCCATGCACCAGAACCCAATCGATCAAGCGAGGCGAGTGAGTCTGCATCACCATACCTGCTAATCAATTCAATATTTTCAACGGGCAAAAAAAGCTTATCATCACCATCATACAAAAGCGTCAAACAGTCATGTGCGCAATTATCGACCGTAATCGTTTCAAGGCCTAGGTAACGCCCGATACCATGATCTCGATGAACAATTAAATCATGAACAGAAAGCTGGCTGATTTCCTGAAAGAACGCGTCACTTTTGCGCTTAACCGTTTTAACACGACGTATTTTTTCACCCAAAATATCTTGCTCGGTGAGCAATACACATTGTTCAGATTCAAAGCCAGTCTCAAATGGAGCAATCACAAGTATTGTCTCCGGGATGCGCACGGTACCCAAAACAGCATCTATTGGGAACACATCATAAGGAACAATATTGAAGATCTGATGTTCTTCACACATGTGAAGCTGTCGATCACGCGTGCCTTCTGACATACACGTGATAATTCGATTACGTTCTTTATGAGCAGATAAATAGTTATCCACTGCATCAAACAAAGCTGTCGTTGATTGATCTCGTTCAGCTTTAAATGAAGGAGCAATCTTAAGGTTGATAGCATCCTCATCTGTTTTAAAAGGAGACAACTGTGTAATAGATTGCGCCTCTGTAAATTGCTGCCAATCAGCGGCTTGCCAATACAATAAATTGGATGCAATTGGATTGTATGGAGTCACGTCACCCAACGGTGGACTTAATCGCGCTTTATAATAATCATCAATCGCCTCTAAGCGATGCTGGATTGCATTATCAACACCGTCATCAAATAAAATATTTGCCTGTTCGCCTATGTAATCAAACAAGGTTGCTGTTTGTTCAAAAAAGAGCGGCAACCAATGTTCCATCCCTGGGTATGGACGGCCTTCGCTAATATGTTGATACAAAGGATCATCTGCAGGAAACGCACGTGACCCCCCGAAAAGGGCACGATATTGTTGACGAAACTGCGTGATATTATCTGCTGTTAATAAAACCTCATGCGCTGCACGCATAGAAAGCTCTACCAATTCACCAGTTTGATTCGTTTTTTGTGTGATAGGATCAAAGCTTTTAATACTTTCAAGTTCATCACCAAAAAAATCAAGCCTCACAGGTAAAGGCGCGCCCGGCGCAAACACATCAATTAAACCACCACGTACAGCAAATTCACCCATTTCATACACGGCTTCAACTCGATTGCATCCCTGTTCAATTAACAATGCGAGCAATGAATCACGCGAAACTTTATCACCAATAGAAAGAGTATGATTATGTGCCTTCATAAGCGATGGCGGAGGTAATCGTTGCCCTATTCCTGAAACAGATGTAATCAAAATAAAAGGCACTTTTGATTCTAATAGCGCGTAAAGCGTTGAGAGACGGATATGTGTAATATCTGAACTTGGCGATACACGATCATATGGCAAACAATCCCAACCAGGAAATGACAACACGTTATGAGCTGGTGCAATGGCTTTTAGCTGATCTACTAAGTCATGGATACACCCATCGCGCGGCACAACAAAAACAAGTGACTTTTTACTTTTTACGAACTGATTTAAACAGTAGAACGCTGTATAGGCAGATGTAACGCCACCTTGTGTCTTTATACCCATTGGCAGAGCAAACTCCAGTTGAAATCATTTTTTGAGCTGTATTATTTCTATAAGAATTTAGATTATATTTCAAGGATGTTTAAATGTGGCAAAATATCCTGTTCTGTGAAAATTATCAGGCATGTATAAAAATTAATTTTAATCATAATAAAAACCAATAGATTTCAAATTTTCTGATGTACCTAACACATATAACAAACCACCTGCATTATGAGTATGAATTCACCGCCATCACGAGGAGTGGTGATCCAGCAGAATAGCCACTGGATGGCTACACCCCTGCGGGGCTCGGCATGACGGATATGTGTCCAAATTAAAACTAAACCGCTGCACAACAAGGATGCTGACTAAGTTTTTTAGCAAGCACCTACCCCTTTTAAAACATAAAAAATCCCCACAAGACAACAAGCGGGGATTTCTCTATAACTACCAACCACCCGGTGTCATCCCCCTGCTGGGCGCAGGGTCTATAAAGATGCAAAGGCAAATAAAGGTTTATAGGTTTAAATCATGTTTCTAATCCATGCCTTTGCAACATCACTTACCTTGTCATCAGCAAGAGCTATTTGATAAACCTTCGATTTTAATTCATCTGAATCACCGTACATATCGGTTAATACGGCGTTCCATTTAGACAAAATAACTTCATGTGGTTCAATTCCAACTTTATCCAAAACGCCATACAGTAAATGACGCCAGTATGCACTACAGGCTTTGTCCATCCAGGCAACAATCTCAGGTGACAATTGATGTTCAGCTTCCATTTTCCCTGGCTTAAACCCTTTTTCCCAAATACTTTTTCGAAGGACAGCATGTTCTCTTCCATACAGCGTATCCACCCATTCCACTACACGTCCTCCCGTTGCAATCCCAAATTCACTTGTGGGATCTTGGTCTAGGTTCGTTGAAATGTCAGCTAATAATTCAGCCCAGTTTTGCTCGAAGGATCTTCTTTCAGATTCTGTAAATCTGGTTTTCAATCCTTGCTCATACTGCGCATACTCTACTAATTCATCTGGACTTAGTATTTTACCAATCCAAGGGTGTTCTAACTTCTGTGTCATGTGATATACCTCTATCGTTTTAATAATCATTTCCCATGGTAAATGGGACTTTGAAGATTCATGTGAAGGCACAGAAATAATCACCGTATCTAATACTTGGCTTGCATCAAAAAGAGATTGCGCTTTCTCTTTTAACTGCTGAGATTGCACCAATAAATGTTCCACTGCATCGGTGTTAGCCGAAAGTAGTCGTTTTATCTGTGCAAGTTCAAAACCAAAGAATTTTAATGCGACGATTTGCTGTAGCCTTGATAAATCCGTTTCAGAATAGATTCGATAGCCATTGGTATGTCTCTGTGATGGTATAAGCAAGCCAAACTTATCGTAATGATAGAGTGTTTCCACCGAAACTTGGGTTAGCTTGCTAAAATCTCTGATGTACCATTGTGCCATGTTTTCTCTCCCTAGACCATTTTCAGAAATGATTGAGTAACAGACGTCCAACGTTTGAGGAGCAGAATTTACTAACGTAAATAATCACCGCAAAACCGGATGGACAACGATTAATCGATCATTAGTGGAGTTGGCCTTAATTAAAACGGTAAGGCCTTGGGTAACCCTAAGGTCAATAACTTTTTTTTGGCTTTTTTAAATCTTTTTCGCAATTTCAATTGCTGTCTTGGTGATGCGCTTAATCACTGACGTCAAAATGGGATATGCAACTGCCAAATCAATACCAGCCTCAGCATGCGCTACATCGCGATGCTCGCATTCTTCTTTATGACATTTGGTAACAAGATCGTTAAGTTCGGCATCTCCAGAGAAAGTTAGCTCTTCCATCTGTTCTTTATAATGCGTATCAATTACCGTTTCCACAGCCGCCGTACACGCATGCGCCACATTTCGCCCCATTGCGGCTGTTAGCGCCCCCATCACGAACCCACCAACATACCAAACAGGCTGTAGCACAGATGGACGAACACGGCGTTCAATGATCATACGTTGAAATGCATCAAGGTGCGTTTGTTCTTGTTCTGCCATATGCTTAATGGTTGGATCATTGCCAAGGACAAACAATTGCCCTGCATAAATACGAGTTGCACCATATTCACCCGCATGGTTGACGCGAATCATTTCATTGTTGTTCATAAAGCTTAATTCCTTCTTGTTCAATCGCTTGCTTAATCGAGAAATCATCATCCATCTCACCAAGTCTCAAGCAATCACTTTTAAGAAACGTATCTGCACCATCACTAATACCAAAAATATGCAACCAATCTTTCGCGGTAACGAGAGGACAGTAAAGCGCGAGATCAATGTCGGCTCTGTCCTGATTATCACCGCGCACACGTGAATCAAACAACCAAATTTGCTAAATCAAAGGTTGCTGTGTCAATTCGTGAAAAAATACGTAATCTGTGATTTTTACTGATGTTCCCAAAGCAAAAGCAAATGTGATCAGCTTTTGCAAGCAAACACTATCACAGTATAAAGCTCACGCGCTCAACATACAACAATATGGAATGAGATCAAAAGTAATCGAATATATTATTTAAGTGATTGAATGATTTTACTCATGACGCACTCTGCCGTACGTAACTCCATTCAACTTTTGTTCTGATAAAATATGCTGCCTCAGCGCTATCCTTGCTTTGAAAACGTCGACAATGCGTACAATGATCTCTAAAAACACATACACCAGTAAAAAAGCACAAAATACGACAAGTAAATCAATCAGAACACGCTCTTTTTGCCAAACAATCTCTGCATGATAATGCATGGAATAGAGCAATGAGACAGATTTCATCCAAAGGAATACATAGCCATAGAATTTTACAGTTTTCCAAAACCACGCAGGCAAGACTTTTGATGTACCACTGATTTTAGCCAGATGATAGCCCTTGCGCATTTTTTTGCGAATATGTCTTACATACAGCCTATTTCCAAAAAAACCAAGACACATTCCGAAAAGCTGGTGCACACAAAAAAGTATACCCATAAAAATGGTGCTATGACTAAGGCCACTCATAATGAGATGCGTACAATTTGACCAAAACGTTGGCAAAGGCTGAACAAGATCAAAATACCCCACTACCGCTAGCCCGTATGACTCAAGCAGTTGAGTAAAAACTCTTTGATCAATTTTGAGTGATAAAATAAGGATATCCAAAGGATACGTTCTGTACCAATAATTTGCTAAAAAACCCACACATAAAAAATAAAGTGAGATCGTGATAAATGCATACAAATACATTCTTCGGTATAACAGCCATGCACCGCCAAAAAATAAACTAGCATGATTATATCCTGCCGGCTTTCCTGCGTTAATCCGCTCGAAAGCAGAACGATAAAATTGATCTTCGAAGCTTATTTCACTACCAAGTGGACATGGCCCATTGCTAATAAGCTTTGTAAAGTCGTCAGAGGAATAATATATATTTTTACTCATAATAATTTATTATACAATATATAAATGCATAATTCAATAATATTATAAAACAAAATATTGATCTGCTTAAATATTCCGACAATACTTTCGACAGACACAACCCACGCTCAAGAATCCTAACATCCCTAGATACAACACAAACGTCCAAATCGTTGCTGACACACCAAAAATGCGCCAATTGACTTCATCACAGCGAACAATAGTTGTTGATTGGTTTTTCATTTTCTCACGAAATGCTTTGATTTGATCAGCCTGCGATGCTTTTGCGTCAACTACCGGCGCGGTAGCACTGCATGCATCAGGACCCTTCCACCAATGCTGTTCAACACCTATGTGATACCCAGCGATTGAAAACCCTGCCAGTAAAATAAGAGCATAAACCCAGCTAAACGCACGTGCTTGCGCAAAAAAACCTATAACCGAAGCCCCGATCAGGCCAAGCATTATATACCGTTGATACGTGCATAGTACACATGGCTTAACACCCCAGAAATGCTCTGCCGCCAATGCAAAAATAAGTGAAACAAGTGCAACCGAAAATGAAACAAAGGCTATTCCTCGGGGTGTTGTTAGACAATTAAAAATCTTACTAAAACAATGTGTGGTCGTCATCCAGTAATCAGCTTTATTAAAATGAACCCACCTATAATTAAAGCAAAAGATGCCAGCAAACACCAGCCTAAATAGCGATCCATCAACTGTTTTGCGTGTGATCCAAATTTCCAAAGCAATGCCGCAAGCAAATAAAAACGAAATGCCCTGGCAATAACAGATGCCCCAACGAATAACCAAAATGGATAATTTGCCATACCACTAGCGATTGTCACGATTTTATAGGGCACTGGTGTCAACCCTTTAAGAACGATAATCCAAAAACCCCATTCATTATAGCCTTGATGAAATTTTGCCGCTCCTGCTTGCAAATGATAGAGCTCAATCAGCCACTGGCCAACCGTCGCATACAACGCCGACCCAATAAAATAACCTAACGCACCACCAAGTACAGATGCCACGGTTCCCCAAAATGCCAACCGCCAGGCAAGACTGCGATTTGCCACAACCATAGGGATCATCATTAAATCTGGGGGTAATGGAAAAAATGAACTTTCCGCAAATGCAACACCTAGAAAAATCCAAAAAGCCTTTGGTGAATTCGCATTATCCAATGTCTTGTTGTAAAGCCTATAAAGCCAACCTTGTTGCTTTGGTTTCACACAAACATCCATTAATCGTCCCCCATCTTAAGCGCTGCAATAAATGCGCTTTGTGGAATTTCAACGTTACCAAATTGACGCATACGTTTTTTACCTGCCTTTTGCTTATCAAGCAATTTGCGCTTACGGCTAATATCACCGCCATAACATTTAGCGGTTACGTCTTTGCTCATTGCCGAAATATTTTCGCGTGCAATAATTTTACCGCCAATGGCCGCTTGCACGGCAATTTTAAAAAGTTGTTTTGGGATAAGGTCTTTCAAACGCACACATAACATACGACCACGCGCCTCTGCTTGACTGCGATGAAGAATCATTGACAAAGCATCAACAGGTTCTGCATTTACCAGGATATTCACCTTCACCAAATCGCCTTCGCGATATTCATCCACTTGATAATCAAATGATGCATAACCGCGACTAACGGATTTCAGACGATCATAAAAGTCAAACACAACCTCATTAAGTGGCAATTTGTAAATAGCCATCGCACGATTACCAACATATGTTAGGTCTATTTGCTCACCACGACGTTCAGTGCATAAGGTTAGAATTGATCCTAAATAATCATCTGGCACCATAATTGTGGCACGAATCCATGGCTCTTCAATTTTATCAATTTTAACCACATCCGGCATATCGGCTGGGTTATGCAACTCAATCATCGTTCCATTCGTCATGTGCATACGATACACAACACTTGGTGCCGTCGTAATTAGATCTAGATTAAATTCACGCTCGAGTCGTTCTTGAATAATCTCAAGATGGAGCAAACCTAAGAAGCCACAGCGGAACCCATATCCTAGCGCTGTTGAACTTTCAGCCTCGAAATGGAAACTTGCATCGTTCAAATGAAGCTTTGCAAGGCAATCGCGAAGACGTTCAAACTCGGCTGCATCGCTTGGAAATAATCCACAAAACACAACAGGAACCGATGGCTTAAACCCTGTCAAAGCTGATTCCGTTTGACGTCGCTCTTCCGTAATTGTGTCACCGACATTGCAATCTGCCACGTGCTTAATGCTGGCTGTGAAGAAACCAACCTCACCTGGGTAGAGCGCCGGCACGATCGTTTGCTTTGGTGTAAAATAACCAACACGGTCAACTTCATGCGTAGAACCACTATTCATCATGCGAATTTTCTGACCGGCTTTTAAGGTGCCTTCCATAATGCGAACAAGAATGATTACGCCAAGATATGTATCGTACCAGCTATCCACCAACAACGCTTTGAGCGGCCTGTTTTTTGTATCATCACCGAATTCTGATTTAGGGGCTGGCAGGCGCGTCACGATCGCCTCGAGCACATCAGGAATACCAAGCCCTGTCTTAGCTGAAATATGCACGGCTTCTGACGCATCAATACCGATCACTTCTTCAATTTGAGCAATCACACGTTCTGGTTCTGCTGCAGGTAAGTCAATCTTATTAAGAATTGTTACGATTTCATGATTGTTATCAATCGCTTGATACACGTTTGCAAGCGTTTGCGCTTCAACGCCTTGACTGGCATCCACCACTAAAAGCGAACCCTCACAGGCCGCCAACGAACGGCTAACTTCATACGCAAAGTCAACATGCCCTGGTGTATCCATCAAATTGAGATAATATGTTTCACCATCCTTCGCCTTATACGTCAACCGCACCGTTTGCGCTTTAATCGTAATACCACGCTCACGTTCAATATCCATCGAATCGAGAACTTGTTCTTTCATTTCACGGTTTTCAAGCCCGCCACACAATTGAATAAGACGGTCAGCAAGTGTTGATTTTCCATGATCAATGTGGGCAACGATCGAGAAGTTTCTAATGTTTTTCATAGGGTTTATACTTTATCAATTCTGATTATATGGGAATAAAAATGTCACCCTTAAAGATAGCTGAGACACCTCCGAGTTTCAATGAAATTCAGAAATGTAGCGGTTTTGATTTATATATCGAGACAAAATAAGGGATGATGCAATCGCATTAATTAAATCAAAATTTTCTTCATCACAAAACTAAATATTATGGACAAAATACGATGATACAAAGCATTAATGCCTATATTTTGAAAGCGCATCATTCACTGCCTTTGTCACATTTCCTTCGTAGCTGATTACGTGAACTAAATTTCCTGGGTGCTTTGTTTGCACCTCAGCAAACAGGGCACCTAGTTTTTT
The DNA here is from genome assembly GCA_030727085.1 of Alphaproteobacteria bacterium. Taxonomy (GTDB): domain Bacteria; phylum Pseudomonadota; class Alphaproteobacteria; order Paracaedibacterales; family CAIOTO01; genus CAIOTO01. Next base: position 42,134 of record JANRCF010000052.1, read on the forward strand.
CGCCATTTGCCAACCTTTTATACCGGTAATCTTTAGGGATTTTCTCGCTAACACAGCCGTTTCAATTTCAGGCGTCAAAGATTTTATAGCTGTAGGTGATGTGTTGCTACAATCAATATCAAACGATTGTGCAGATGGTAATTCCGGGCATTTTAAATCAAGGGGCTCCTCTTTAATAAAAAGATTATCGAGTCGAATACGTCCGTAGAGCACATTATCATGAACCTTTTCCAGCACACAAAATGAATCATAAACACGCCCATCCGCCTGTTCTAAAATGAAGTGCAACACCCTAAGATGGTTAGTGACAAAACTA
>JANRCF010000053.1 GCA_030727085.1 Alphaproteobacteria bacterium
GGTTAACAGCCACTTGCTCTACCACTGAGCTACCGGGGAAGGATGTAGATATTATTAGCAGATAATATTTTTGTTGGCAAAGGTTTTTTCTGAAATTGCTTTAAAATTCTTTTGATTTTCACGAAAATGCATTTCTATTAACATTTTAGTTAAAAAATCACCCTGTTTTCTGTTCATATGAGTTGGTGTCATGATTTTTTTTAAACTTAAGCTTTTTATGACTTTATTTTTTTGATAACATGGAGTTAATGCATTTAATTTTAGAAAAATATTGTGAATAATTTTGAGCTGAATAAGATCTTAGCCGCTGTTTTGGTGGCATTGTTAGCAGCTAAAGTTTTTGATATCGCTGGCAATAGCTTGGTTGCACCTGTTGTTAAGTTGAAAAGGGATGTGCTTGTTGTCGCTATACCTGAGGGAGGCTCTGCAGAGCATTCGGTAAAGGAAAAAGCGTTAGCAGCAATAACACCTTTGTTGGCGACGGCTAATATTGCAAATGGAGAAAAATCGTTTAAAAAATGTATCCAGTGCCATGCTATTGAAAAGGATAAGCCACACGGTATTGGGCCAAGTCTGTGGGGAATCGTTGGTCGCGCTATTGGTTCATTGAGCAATTATGCATACTCAAGTGCAATGAAGGAAAAAGCATCTGCTATTTGGGATGTGGAGGCACTCAATCAGTTCATTCATAATCCGCGCAAATTTGTAAAAGGTACAAAAATGACGTTTATGGGTATTGAGACCGATCAGGAACGTGCTGACCTTATTGCATATTTGCAAAAGGCCGCACATTAGACTTTTACCGGAATGGTGGCTCATCAAAACCACGTAGCTTGCGCGAATGTAACTGCTCCGAGCCACCTTCACGCAGCAATCGAATTGCTTCAAGTCCAATTTCGAGATGTTGTGTGATTCGTTGACGGTAAAACGTGTTGGCAATCCCTTGTAGTTTGATTTCACCATGGATAGGTTTGTCAGAAACACACAAAAGTGTGCCATAGGGAACGCGAAAGCGAAAGCCATTAGCTGTTATCGTTGCCGATTCCATGTCGACGGCGATTGCGCGACTTTGCCTGAATCGTTCATAAAAATCGCGTGACTGAAGTTCCCAATTGCGATTGTCTGTTGTAAGCACCGTACCTGTTCGCATGCGTGATTTAAGTTCTTCAGAATTTTCATGGGTGATATTCAGAACCGCTTTTTGCAATGCAACTTGAACTTCGGCCAATGCAGGCACAGGAATCCAAAGAGGAAGATCTTGGTCTAATACGTGGTCTTCGCGCACATAGCCATGAGCAAGCACATAATCGCCAAGGTTTTGTGTTGACCTTAGTCCCGCGCAATGACCCAGCATCAGCCAGCAATGCGGTCTTAAAACAGCTAAGTGATCAGTGATTGTTTTAGCATTGCTTGGTCCAACACCGATATTGATAAACGTGATCCCTTGACCATCAGCACGTTTAAGATGGTAGGCGGGCATTTGTGGTAGACTTGCTGGCTTTTGGCAAGACTCAGTCGGCATATTCTCTCGTGTATAGTGCAGGCCCCCTGGGCCTACGAATTCAATATATTCAGAGTTTTCATCGCTAAGTTGATTTATGCTGAAATCAATGAAAGCGTCAATATAGCGTTGATAGTTTGTTAATAAAATGAAACTTTGAAAATGTTCTGTTTGCGTGCCTGTGTAGTGATGTAATCGATGGAGTGAAAAGTCAACGCGTTCGCCTGTAAAAAGTGAAATTGGCCGTATGTAAGTGTTGGGTGCAGTACAGTTGGGACCATTATCGTCAATACGTGAGAGGTTCGGAAGAACAAATGCCGTTTTTACTTGCCATAATTGGTCACTTGCCAAATCTGATGGCGAATGTTCAACGGCAAAGGGGAGGGGGATTGCCCAAGAACTTCTTCCAATAACAACAGGTACCTTGTGGCGTTCTAGAATAAGTTGAATCTGCTCGCAATAATATTCATGGAAAAGAGTTGGCTGGGTTAATGTACCACCATAAAGCCCAGGTTCTGTAACCACGCCATAACTGACACTTGGGTCATTGTGAAGGTCCTTGTTATCAATACGAAAACCAAGATAAGGATAACAGCCGGAAGTAATATTTATTTCATCTGAGTGTCCATCAATCGCCTTAACAAAGGCGTCTTGTATCGTAGTTACGCTCTCATCATAAATCTTTTTAATATAGTCAACAGCATCCCTCGCATCTGTAAAGGATTGTGCCTCATAAATTGGGAATTCAGTTGTTGAGTGATTAGGGATTGGTTGTGTCATTTAAGAACCCTCTAGCCCAACGAGGGCGTGTGCAAATTGTTTGGCTGAAAATGGCTGCAAGTCATCAAATGATTCACCAACACCAAGTCCGTATATTGGAAGTTTGTATTTGTCAGCAAGGCCAACGACGATACCACCTTTTGCTGTGCCATCAAGTTTTGTAATAATGAGTCCTGTAACATTTGCTGCTTTTTGGAAAACGTCAACTTGTTGAATTGCATTTTGCCCGGTTGTTGCGTCTAAAACAAGAATGACGTGGTGTGGTGCATCTGGAATTACTTTTTTTAGGACGCGTTGGATTTTTGAAAGTTCATCCATAAGGTGATCTTTGTTGTGAAGGCGTCCTGCTGTATCAATCATGAGGATGTTTGCGCCTGATTTGCTGGCTTTTTGAATAGATTCAAAAGCAAGCCCTGATGCGTCATGTCCTTGTTGGCTTGTGTAAAGAGGTACACTCAAGCGATCTGCCCACACTTGGAGTTGTTCAATAGCCGCAGCGCGGAATGTGTCGCAGGCTGCTAGTTCAACTTTGTACCCTTGGTCTTTCCATTGTTTGGTTAGTTTGCTGATTGTTGTTGTTTTTCCACTGCCGTTGACACCAATCATTAAAACGACATTAAGTGACGTTTTTGAAAACGTCATCGTTTGTGCAACGGGCTCAAGCTTTGTTTCAATATGATTTGCTAAAAGGGAAAGAACTTCGTCGGATGTTGTGTCGGGTGCTAATTTTTGATCGCTTAAATGTGCGCGAAGCATAGCCGCTGTTGCAACGCCCATATCCGCTTGAATGAGAATATCTTCAATTTCATCCAAAAGGGTGGCATCAAGTTTGCGATTGATAAAAACGTCACGTATTTTCGATCCGACTTGGTTCGTCGATCGCTTTAATCCTGTTTTTAAGCGTTGCCACCATGTGGTTGTCAAAGAAGTACCCCTGTGAGATATGTTAATTCATTTTTCTGAATTTTAACACGAGTGATGGGGGGGATGGAAAGCCCTAAAGGCACATTTTCGATAAGAACAGGTGCAAAATGATCAGTTTTGCCTTTAATTGTATTATTTTCCGTGGATTCAACCAAAATTGAGAGCTCTTGTCCAACAAGACGATCATAAAAACGTTGTTCGGCTTGTTCACCTTTTTTGCGCAAACGTGCGGCACGTTCTTTGATAACCGGCCCTTGTAGCTGTGGCATTTTGCTTGCAGGCGTTCCTGGGCGCGGTGAATATGGGAATACATGTAGATAGGTAAGATCGCACTCATCAACAATGCGGAGTGAGTTTTCAAACATTTCATCTGTTTCAGTTGGAAACCCTGCTATAAGATCTGCACCGAAGGCAACCTCAGGGCGTAGTTTTCGCGCTTTTTTGCAAAATTCAATGGCATCTTCGCGAAGGTGGCGACGCTTCATGCGCTTTAAAATCATGTTATCACCAGCTTGCAGACTCATATGAAGATGAGGCATGAGGCGTGGCTCGGTCGCGATCAATTGCCACAGGTCATCATCAATTTCGACGGGATCAAGTGATGATAAACGAAGGCGTTTTAAGTCTGGGACAAGCGCAAGTACGCGGCGGATCATTTGGCCAAGTGTCGGTGTACCAGGAAGGTCTTCACCATAAGCAGTGATATCAACGCCTGTGAATGCAATTTCGTGGTAACCAGCATCAACAAGTGTCCGTAGTTGCGCAACAATTTCACCAATCGCAACGCTGCGTGAATTCCCTCGGCCATAAGGAATGATGCAAAATGTACAACGATGGTTGCAGCCGTTTTGAACCTGTACGAAGGCACGTGCTTTGCCGTCAAACCCAGAAACAAGGTGAAGAGCTGTTTCTTTCACGGACATGATGTCATTCACTGTGAGGCGTGCATGGTCAGGTGCTTTAAGATTTGTATATGTGTCAATTTTCATTTTATCGTCGTTGCCAATAACTGCGTCGACTTCAGTCATTTTTGTATATGACTCAGCATTTACTTGGGCAGAGCAGCCAGTCACAATAATTTTTGCGTTAGGGTGTTCGCGGCGAAGCTTACGTATGGTTTGACGTGCTTGACGTTCGGCTTCTGATGTGACGGCGCATGTATTTATAATAATGGCGTTTTCAAGTCCAGCTGCATGTGTCAGTGATTTTATAACTTCGGATTCATACGTGTTAAGGCGACAACCAAAAGTAACAATTCTAGGATCAAGAGGTGACTGAGTATCTGAAATTGATATGGGAAAAGTTTCTTCTGCCGTCGATGTCATATCAAGACGTCCCTTTTTATTGTTATAAGCACGATCTAAATGGAGCAAACATCAGTTGTTAGGTGCAAAATGGTGCCCGAAGCCGGAATCGAACCAGCGACACAGGGATTTTCAATCCCTTGCTCTACCAACTGAGCTATTCGGGCACGTCGCTAACGACGATTTAATTGATACCGCCTTTTGAATCATTTGTCCAGAGAAAAAGATATGAAATTATAGGAGAGTATGTAAACAGCAGCGTTGCTGCTGATTTTTATGAAGATATTTTTTTTCTGAAATTATCACCCTCGAGCTCGATACGAGGGAAGGTCGATGGTTCCTGAGAATAAAGGAAATGCGCACCATTTTGTATTTGCAATTTTAGATAAATCCGTAGCAAAATAATTTCACACCCTTACATTATGATTGTTTGCACATGAGATATAACGAAACGCCTTTAATGACGGCTAAAATTTGCCATGATTTGGCAACACCCCTCAGCGCCATGAGTTTGTTGATGGATTTAGCATTTGATAAATGTGTGGATCCTCATATCGAAGCTACTTTTCGTGAAAGTCTAGAAAAGGCTACGTTAAAACTTCAGTTCTTTCGGCTTTTATTGACAATTAACCAAGAGCACCCAGTGTATTCAGATGTGCATTCTATGTTAACAAAGGCAGCTCATGCCCTTAAAATTAGGCTGATTTTACCAAGCGAATGCCCAGATGGTCCTGGTTCACGATTATTGCTCGGGTTAACGAACATTCTTATGGAAGGGTTGATACGTGGTGGAGCGATTACTGTTGTTGTTGAGGCAGATGTTTTGCGTTTAACGGCAGAGGGAGAGCCATTGCAGCTTCGTCCTGGCTATCTTGAAGCATTGACTAACGTGGAAAATATAGAAGTGCATGCGCGTAATATTCTGCCACATTATTTAGCAAATCTTGCTGCATCTATGCGGCTAGGAATAAAAGTTTCAATATTAAATAAAGAAAGAATTGTGATCGAAACAGTTGTTAAGAGGTAGATTTCTACTTTTCTTTCCATAAATTTTCTTTTTTTAAACGTTGTGCAACCTCTTTGGGCATGTAGCGTTCATCGTGTTTTGCGAGTAACCGCTCAGCCTCAAAGATATCATTTTTAAGAACACCTTCTGCAATCACACCTTGATTTTCACGAAAAAGCTCTGGTGCAATGCCGTGATAGTGAACGACCATATTTGCGCCTTTTTCATCAGTGACCGTAAACGTAATATCAATCCCATCTTTTTTAATGCTGCCCACCGTCACAAGGCCGCCTAAGCGAAATCGTTTGCCTGTCTTAGCTGGGTGATCACGTGGCATTGAGATAAAATCGGATGGAGTAACAAAAAATAGCATATTCTCACGAAAGGTGCTGGTGAGCCATAAGATAAGTCCAGAAACAATAAGTAGTGCCCCTATAACTTGGATAAGGCGTTCATGTGTCCGTGTCATGATATATAACAATTTTGAGATAGAGGAGAGCGAGCAAAGCGATTGTCACACCATAGGCCAGGATTACATACATGACGGCTTCCTTGCGGTTTCGGCAAGGAGGCGTTCCATGCGATATGTGCCTAAATAGATGGCGTATAGTGCAAAGGCAGTTGCCATTACCCATAAAGGCCATGCCATGGATGGGTGTAGTGCTGACGTTTTTTCAAATATGCGGATTGTGGCTGGCTGATGAAGTGTGTACCACCATTCAACGGAGCCTTTTATAATGGGAATGTTTATGAAGCCAAGAACGGAAAGAAATGAAGCAGGTACAAGCTGTCTAAGAGTGTGTGGGCGGCTTAGATGAATATAGCCAATGTACAATAAAAGTAGGATAAACATTGAGGTAAGGCGTGCATCCCAAACCCAAAAAGCACCCCAAGTGGGTTTTCCCCATAAACTGCCTGTGATCAAACTGATTATGCAGTATGCGAGACCAATGGGCGCGATGGCTTTACTGACGAGGAAGAACTGAGGAATGCGTGTGATAAGGCCGGTAGCTGAAAATATGGCCATGCAACTATAAATTGCTAACGCTCCCCATGATGCAGGTACGTGGACGTAAAGGATGCGTGCATATTCGCCTTGTAGATAATCCGATGGAGCGAAGAAAAGCCCCCCCCATACACCTAAAGCAAAAAGAAAAAATGCAGGTATGCCTGATAATTTACGTATTAGGAGTGCAGTTTCAAGAAGTGATTTCGGTTTTAAAAATGTATAAACTGCTTTGCGCATGGTGCGTTATTTCAAAAAAAGTGTACGAATTTCTGCTTGTTTTGCCAAATCTGTTTGGAACACTCCTGTATAGTGCGCTGTGATAAGTTGTGCGCCAGTTTTAGTGACGCCGCGTCCTAACATGCAGTGGTGCGTTGCTTCGATCATAACGGCAACACCAAGTGGTTTTAGATGAGTATCAATTGCTTTTGCGATTTGCGCAGTCATTTTTTCTTGAATTTGCAGGCGTTTCGCATACATTTCTACAACGCGCGCAAGCTTGCTGATCCCAACAACATAATGTGATGGTAGATACGCGATATGAGCGACACCAAGAAAGGGCGCCATGTGATGTTCGCAATGTGAATAAAACGGAATATCACGCAGTAAAACGATGTTATTGTATCCTGAGATTTCATCAAATGTCGTTTGAAGAAAATGTGCAGGATCCTCATCGTATCCTTTGTAATGCTCTGCAAAAGCACGAACAACACGATCCGGTGTGTTTGTCAGTCCCGAACGATCAGGTGTGTCACCTGTAAAAGCAATTAGTGTGCGAACGGCTTCTTCCGCTTCTTTTCGTGTTGGCTTTGTGTGGATGTGAGGTGGCTTATTCATTTAGTGTATGCTTGAGTTGGCAAAAGGGCTGTCGAGCGAGAACGCGGGAATTTCCACGCGAATAATGGCTCCCTCCGATGTTTCCATTTCATAGTGTCCATGCATAAAGCCAGATGGCGTATGAAGCGGTGTTCCACTGGTGTATTCAAAAAGTTCACCGGGATTTAAGATGGGTTGTTCGCCAATCACACCTTCACCAGAAACTTCTTTTATTTGACCATTTCCGTCGGTGATGTGCCAAAAGCGATTTAATAGCTGATATGGGGAATCGCCAAGATTTTCGATTTGAATGTGGTAACTCCACATAAATTGTGATTTTTCAGGGAGCGAGTGTGACTGCAGAAAGTATGGTTGCACGGTTACGCTGATTTCTCCAGTTGTGGAGGAGTATGTGAAATTCTTTTCTGCCATTTGACCGATTTCCAAAAATGATTAGAACCTCATAGTAATTTCATTAAAGCGAAATTTAAGGCATATGTCAAATTTCAAATGGAGAGTGGGTGAGAATTTTATTCTTTAATTTGAGGTGCGCTTTGAGTGAGATTTCCTCATGCTATTCGTGTGTTAAATTTAGCATGAGGAAGGAAAATAGAGTTATCGATTAGAATGAGCTGTCACTATGGCTATCATCACCATAGCTGTTAATTGAGCTTGACGTTGAAAGCGCAGAGCTTGAGCTTGCCAGCGAGTCAGATTCTGCAATTGATTCTCTATCTGTCAATGCTTCAAGATGATTGTTTGAACCTTCTGTTCTCGGTTTCTTAAAGAAGCTTGCGATAGATGGTTGATTTGAAGAGCGTTTCTTCCCTTTAGCAGTTTTAGTGCTTGCGGTATGTTCCATACTTTTGTGTGATTGAACGCTTGTTCCTTGAGCTGCGGGCTTTTTAGAGAAATGTAGTTCTACAAAGGCTTTTACTCCTGTTGTGATCTTTTTTGATTTTGGTTTTTCCGATAATGCATGGCTTAAATTAATAGAAGAAAGGTACACATGGCTACTACGACTCAAAAAACTTTCTAAATCAACAGGTTGCTTCGGGCTGTTCCATTTAAATGCGCGTATCGTTTCTGGACTGGATGCTGATCCATTGGGATTTGGAAAAGAATTTTCATCAAAAATTTCTGCACCAGAATTGCTTGGCCTTTGTTCTAGTTGATCTGTTTCGCTAGCTACACATATCGCACTTGTTAAAGCAAGAATCACGGTGAATATTTGTAAAATTTGTGTCATAATAATTCCTAATCATAATATTTAAATCGTCAATAGATTTGATATGGTGATTCATATTTATAATTTCAAGTGCGGAAATTTTATTTTTTTTGGTTTTTTCTAAAATATGTTAGAAGGCTGCTTTGTCCAGCAACTTGTTTGATTTCTCTTTTTCTCTTTTTGCTTGCGGGAGCCGTTACATTTAAATGCTCTTCACCAGTTGTCTGTGCAGAATGAGTCGTGCGTCCTGAACTAAATGTGTTTTCATCCTCACTATTGGACGGTGGTACGTTCTCGGTATGTGTGTCGGAAACAGCATTTAGATCTAAGTATGTCAGTCCGTATTGCGCAATCAGTGATGCAGCTCGTTGATTGAAGTCTGCATAGCGTGCAATTTCTTGTGTTTTAATTAAAAATGCTGAAAATAAGCCCTCTTTCTCCTGGTATTCTAAGTCAAACCCAACAAATCTCTTTAGATGTTTTTCAATTTCCATATCACATTCGTTTTTTGTTAGCGGCAAGCATGCTAAAAAGCAGAGCTCACTAAAATATTTACCAGAAAGATCCTTGTAGATTGAAATAGTGGCATCTAATTCTTTTCCGCTGAGTAAGTATGCAAACTTGGTGTGTTTCGAGTTATCGAAGTGATACCACGTTTGACCGCTCTTTTTTGCTTCTGGTGTGTCATGTACGTTTCTTGATGTTATTTTAGGCTCAGTGCCATTTAGGATTGAGGTAGCTGACATTGCCATGTTGGTTGCGATGTAAGTGCATAGTGCTAATTTTAAAAGGAATGAATTCATACTTAAGTTCCTGTTTTGGTTGTTAGGAAGATTTTTCTTATATGGGAATGCAATTTCAGAATTTCAAGGGTGGCATCGCTTTTTAATTTGTGCAGTTTGTCTGTTAATAACTGTTTATCGTGATATAGATGTAACTATCGTATGTAGGAAGTGCCGAGCTGCTTTACATTTGGTGCATGTACCCTTTGATTAGAATATGTTATATGTATGTAATGTGTGGTCCTCGCGCACTCTTAATTCAAAATAAGAACAAACGTGTTTCATCTCTATTTTAATCGATATATTTTTCATTTCTTCCTTCTTGGCGTGTCAAGCGGTATACCTTTTTTATTGATTTTATCGACGCTAAGTTTCCGCTTGACGGAATGCAACATTAGTTCGTCTATGATTGGCTTGTTTACATTGGTTACGTTGCCCTATTGCCTTAAATTTCTTTGGGCTCCGTTTCTTGATCGTTTTGCGCATACTTTTTTCAGATGTCGTTATAAGGGATATAAGGTTTGGGGTGTTATTGCGCAGCTAGGGCTTATTATTTCGACATTTTTGTTAGGTAGTTTTGATCCGATGCAGCACTTAGGTGCTATTGCTATGGCGGCTTTTTCGATGTCATTCTTTGCGGCGAGTCAAGATATTGTTATTGATGCTTTGCGTGTTGAATTGTTGACAACAAAGCAAACTGGAGCAGGGGCGGCTATTGAATCGATAGGCTTTCGGTGTGGAATGTTGATTGGCGGAGCAGGGGCTCTTTATCTTGCATCTTTGCTGGATTGGCGTTTCGCGTATTGGATTATGGGGGTAATTCAGGTTATTGGTATCCCTGCATTATGGTTTGTGCCCGTTAAGACATTCGAGGACGTATTTGTGCCAATTGTCTCGGTTGTTGAAACGTTGAAAGAAAGTTTTCAAAGTTTATACAAAGAAACACCTTTTATGTACCTTATTTTGTTTATTCTCTTTTTTAAAATTGCGGATACAGTGTTGAATGCGATGTCAGCACCTTTTCTTTACGATTTATCTTTTAATAAAATTGAGTATGCAAATATAACAAAGTCATTTGGCATTTCACTTATGGTTGTTGGTGGATTGGCTGCTGGCTACTTGATACATCAGCTTGGTTGCCTTTTTGTTGTGGGCGCGAGTTTGTTTTTACAGGCAGTGTCGTGCTTATTATTTATCATTCAATCTTGGGTTGGTCACGATTTATCAATTCTTGTGATTACGATTGGTGTTGAAAGTTTTGCATCAGGTATGGCTTCTACCGCTTTCATTGCAATGATTACAATCTATTGTAAATCTCCATTCTCGGCGGGGCATTTTACGTTTCTTTATGCGGTAGGATCATTAAGCCGTGTTATTGTGTCATTGCTGGCAGGAATTACAGCTGACCTTGTTGGATGGAGTTGGTTATTTTTTCTGACTGGCTTAACAACAGTTCCGGCATTCTGGTTTTTAATTTGTGTAAAAAGGACAACAAAGTGAGCGATAAAAAAGTAAGCGATAAAAAAATCGCAGATAAAATGTGTCAACAGCACATATATATATCTGTTTGTA
>JANRCF010000054.1 GCA_030727085.1 Alphaproteobacteria bacterium
GTGCAAAGCGTGCGTTGTTGGTAGGGGATCCTCTGCAGCTTGAACCAGTGATTATTTTGGATGAGAAAATTCAAACGACAATGGCGAACTTTGCCCATATTGCAAAAAAATGGGTGCCTGGGTTTAATTCAGCACAAGAGCTTGCTGATCGGGTAGGGCGTCTTGGTACAGATGTGGATGATACATGGGTTGGCGTGCCGCTTCGTGTGCATCGCCGTTGTGATGCGTTGATGTTCCAGATATCGAATGCGATGGCATATGATAATATGATGGTGTTTGGAACACCTAAGCGAACCGAGCTAACATTGCCGGCGTCACAGTGGTTTCATGTAGATAGTAGCTATTCAAAAGGCAATTGGGTTGAGGAAGAGGGGCACATTCTAGAGACATTATTGACGAGCTTAGAAAAGGCTGATGTTGATATGAAAGATGTGTTTCTGATTTCGCCTTTCACCGATGTGATTTACAACACACGCGGTCTTAAAAAGCGATATGGCATTAAGTCAGGCACTATTCATTCGGTACAGGGTAAAGAAAATCAGATTGTGATTTTAGTGCTGGGGGGCAGGCCGCAAGTGCTCGGTGCGCGGCTTTGGGCGACGCGGCGGCCGAATTTGCTGAACGTGGCGGTGACGCGTGCAAAACGTCGTTTGTATGTGATTGGAAACAAGCGTCTGTGGTCACAGCTACCGAATGCACGGGTGATTGCACGGGTGTTGGGGCAGAGTGATGGAAAATGAGAATTTTATATTGTTTGATGGGAGTTATAATGACGGCATTAATGACAGCGTGCACGAAAATGAATGAGGCAAGATTGCCAGACTATGTTGTATGCAACCCGGTAAAAACAAAAGATGTTCCATCAATGCTGCGAACACCAGCTGCACCTGTTTTAATTCCCTTTAGTGAGCAAGATAGGCAAGACATTGACACGTTATCGAGTAAATTCGATACCGAAGAAAATTGTTATGGACTTGCTGCCGTTCAAATAGGAATTCCTAAAAGAATTATTGTATTTTCTGCCAAAGCTGACCCGGAAACAAAAATATGGCGTACTGATTTAACGGATACGATGCAGAAAACAGTGTGGATTAATCCAAAATTCACTGGCGTTGAGGAAACTGGTTATCATGAAGATTATGAAGGCTGTTTTTCAGTCAAAGGTGTTGCTGGGCTTGTTAAACGTTATAAAAAAATTAAATATGAAGCATATACACTTGATGGGGTGCTGGTCACAGGTACAGCCGAAGGATTTTTAGCACGTCTCATCCAACATGAAATAGACCATCTTGATGTCGTATTGTTTACAGATATTGCAAAAGAAATTATACCTATTGTAGAGTATCGCCAGATGCGTGACGCGGCAGTAGCACGAGATATCGCTAGAAAGATAAAGTTATGTTTACTACAACACCTAAAGCCATTTTATTCGATTGGGATAATACACTGGTTGATACTTGGCCACTAATCCATGGTGGTATGCAGTTTGTATTTGAAAATCGAGGTCTTACTCCATGGACGTTGCAGCAAACAAAAGATAGATGTCATGAATCTGCCAGAGATGCCTTTCCTAAGCTTTTTCCTGATGATTGGCAATCGGCAATGGATGATTTTTATAAATATGTGCGGGCGCAACATGGATCTGAGACTGTCTTGCTGCCGGTCGCACGTGACTTAATTGAAAGCTTGTCATCCTTAAATATTTTACTTGGTGTTGTCAGTAACAAAACAAGAGATATACTGGTTGAAGAAATCGAGCATTTAGGTTTTTCAGAGCATTTTGGAGTCATTGTTGGGTCTGGTGATGCGATACGTGATAAGCCTGATGCTGCGCCTCTATTATTAGCACTTGATAAATTAAATGTATTGCCATCGGCGGATGTTTGGATGATTGGCGATACTCCTGCTGATTGGACGGCTGCAAAGGCGGCAGGTGTGCGTGCAATTGGTGTTGGAGCACCGAATATGCCTGCTGTAGATAACGTGCCAGATGCAATGTTTCTTGATTTAAAGCCAATTTGCGCTGGGTTGAATATTTTTTCTCCTTCTGTTCTCACAGCTAGGAACTCTTAAGATATCCCATCACAAACAAATCTAATGATTTGTAAGACGTACTTTTGTTCATTTAGCGCCTCCTTCAAAAGCCTTAGGTATGTCTACTCAATTATAAATTGATTATGCCAGAGACCATCATAAATCTCTGCATTTTGATTCACGATGAATGTATTTCTTTTTTATAGGTGTAAATACCAAAAATTAATTATTCCGTATTATTTGTTTGTATGATATATATATTCTGTGTTAATTAAGTGCAATAAAAATATTATTGTTCTATTGGAGTTTTTTAAATGCTGGAAAGTGATTGTGCTGCTTTTGTTCCTAAAGCATCAGGTTTTCATATGGAACTGCTGACGGGATCGTCTGCAGAGCCTTACATTGAGCAGATGATTGAATTTCGATTGAAGTATTTTCGGGTCTTTCCTTATTTATGTGAAGGAACGAGAGAAGAAGAAATGGCGTCTGTAATGCGCTATATTGACTCGCCGACAGGGCATGTTTTGGCGCTAAAAGATGAAAATGAAAATTTTGGCGGCTTTCTAACGGGTATAAGTATACTTGAATCAAGCTATTCTTCTGAGTTTGGCGCTGTTTTAACGTGCCCAGAAAAAACGTTTTATATTGGCGAGATGATTTTTGCAGAATCATTTAGAGGTAGAGATGGTATCCAAAGGTGTTTGGAATATTTTCATCTTATCAAAGAAATGGGATACAAAAGTGTGTGTTGCATTACGGTTCAACGTGCCGAAAATCATCCATTAAAGCCAGAGGGATACCGCGATGTTTCAAGTTTGTGCAAAGTGCTTGGGTTTAAGAAAATTGAATAAACAATTATAATTCCATGGTCTGTGATTCAAAGTGATGGGAAAGCACTGCTTATGGATAACGTTATGAATATTTGGGGCAGAGATTTGTAGGTACTTGCTTTTCTATCATTTCCGAAGCAGGCGAGCAAAAAAAGAAAAACAATTGCCTTGCCTTGATGCGCTTATTTAAGGTATAGTTCTAACAAAGTTTTTAAGTGAAGAAGTATTATGAAAGAAGGAATTCACCCAGAGTATCATGGCATTACTGTTGTAATGACTGATGGGACGTCATTTAACACACGCACGACGTGGGGCAAAGAAGGCGATACAATGCGTCTTGATATTGATCCATTATCACACCCAGCATGGACTGGTGCAGGTCATCGTTTGATGGATACTGCTGGTCAGCTCAGCAAGTTTGGTAAGCGCTATCAGAACTTCGGTTTGGCTGCTAAGGAATAACAATGAGTGTTGCAGCTGCGACCAACATGGCTCCTGCTGCCGCATATCCATATTTAGAGGCTCTTAATGAGCCTCAGCGTGAGGCTGTCCTTAAAACAGATGGCCCACTTCTTGTGCTGGCAGGTGCCGGTACTGGCAAAACACGTGTTCTTACAACACGAATTGCCCATATTTTAAATCAACGACTTGCGTTTCCCAGTCAAATTCTAGCAGTTACGTTTACCAATAAAGCATCACACGAAATGCGTGATCGTATCTCGCGTTTGTTGGGGCATCCAGCCGATGGCATGTGGGTCGGGACATTTCACTCCTTAGCAGTGCGTATTTTGCGTCGTCATGCCCAAGTTGTTGGGCTGTCATCTAACTTCACCATTCTTGATAGTGATGACCAGCTGCGGCTAGTTAAACAACTTATCAAAGCAGAGCAATTAGACGATAAGCAATTCCCACCTCGGTCAATTGCAGCTGCAATTAATCGTTTGAAAGACAAAGGCCTTAAGCCTGATCGGGCGAGTGGCTTTGAAAATGATGTGATTGTGCGGCTTTATAAAGATTATCAAGAACGCCTTACGATTTTAAATGCCGCTGACTTTGGTGATTTGCTGCTGCATAACTTAACGATTTTTCAGCATAACCCTGAAATTCTAAAGCATTATCAACAACAGTTTAAATATTTGCTGGTCGATGAATATCAAGACACAAATAGTGCGCAATATCTTTGGTTGCGCTTGCTGGCACAAGGCACAAACAATATTTGCTGTGTGGGCGATGATGATCAATCGATCTATGGTTGGCGCGGTGCAGAAGTTGGTAATATCTTGCGATTTGAGAAAGATTTTCCAGGCGCAATATTGATTCGTCTTGAGCAAAATTATCGATCAACAGCACCTATTCTGGCGGCGGCGAGTGGTTTGATCTCACATAACCGTGATCGGTACGGTAAAACGCTTTGGACGGATCAAGGCGATGGCGACCCAATTCGCATTCGTGGATGTTACGACAGCCAAGAAGAAGCGCGTTATATCGGTGACGAGATTGAAACATTCCAGCGTAGTGGGTCAAAGCTAAATTCAATGGCGATTTTGGTGCGTGCCAGCTTTCAAACGCGCGAATTCGAAGAACGTTTTATGGTGATGGGGATTCCTTATCGTGTAATCGGCGGGCCGCGGTTTTATGAGCGTCTGGAAATTCGTGATTCCATGGCATACTTAAGGTTGCTCGTGCAGTCAGATGACGGTCTTGCGTTCGAGCGGATTATTAATTTACCAAAACGTGGGCTAGGTGATACCACATTGCAGCGGTTGCATCAGTTTGCACGCGAACAAGGAATATCATTACCAAAAGCTGCGCGTTTTGCGATAGAGGACTCTACAGATGAAATACCCTTGCGTGCCGCGGCGCGAACAGCTCTTCGTCAGTTCTTTGTTGATCTCGATCGCTGGCGTTCTAACCTTGAAACGATGCCTCACGTAGACGTCGTAAAGCAAATGCTGGATGAATCCGGTTACACAGGTATGTGGATGCAAGATAAATCACCGGATGCAGCAGGACGCGTTGAAAACATAAAAGAATTTGTGCAAGCCATTAGTCAATTTGAAACGCTTGGCGGCTTTTTAGAACATGTTAGTTTGGTGTTGGATACAAATAACCCAAACACTGATGATATGGTAACGCTTATGACATTGCATGCGGCTAAGGGGCTTGAATTTGAAACGGTATTCCTTGCTGGTTGGGAGGAGGGGCTTTTCCCTCATCCACGTGCACTTGGTGAAGTGGGCGGTGCTGGACTTGAGGAAGAGCGTCGTTTGGCCTATGTAGGGATTAGTCGTGCACGTACACGTGCTATCATTAGTTATGCATATCAACGGCGCCAACCGCAAGGGTGGCAGAGCGCGCAGCCATCACGATTCATTCGTGAGATTCCAACCGAAGTTGTTATTCATCAAAACCCTGGTGGTGGGGATGCAAGGCAAAATCAGTATGGCATTACGGCAAGTTCAATGCGTGACCAAGGGAGCAATCACTCTGGATCCCAGCATGGCCGTGAATCACGTGCCTCTGGTGATCGCCAGCCCTGGGGAAATTCGTCCCACTTGTACGACAGTGCTGCTGCAAAGGCGCTTAAGCCACGTAGCGCGCAGCCTGAATCATTGCTGACAACGCATTCCTTTAAAACCGGTGACCGAGTGAGTCATGAAAAATTCGGCGAAGGCAATGTGCTTGCATTCGAGGGCGACAAATTGCTGATTCAATTTGAAACGCATGGTCTTAAAAAGATTATTGCCAGTTTTGTGGATAAAGCCTAGCTTAACCTACGCATTACTAGATAATGCCTTAACTCAGTAATCCATCGATCACGATCTGTATGCCCCGTTGCTTGCCAGTATGGAAAAACACTATCTTCGATCACGTGTAATTCGCAAGTGTCTGGCATATGAGTAGTCTTCCAACCCTCAATGTATTGTGTGTAAATATCCCTTAGTAGCTGAGCTGATTCGGATGATAGTGCATGACTCCATCTTACTTTTACGCATGGCTTGTATTCCAATCGTTCTTGTGCAACATCTAACCATTCAAAGCATAGGTTTACTGCTTCTTCATCTGATGCAATAGGTTGAATAACGCCGTCCTTTTTAAGTGTCAGAACGATGCAGCTTGGTGAGTAATCAAATACCATTGCTCCACCTATGGTTAGCATTCCAAGGAAACATTGTAGATGTTGGCCTGTAAAATCCATAAATTTGCTGACAGAAAAATCAAGTGTGATTAGATCAAAGCATGCACCAAATCTAAGTTGAATGGCCGAAAGATCGCTCAAGCTATTGAAATCACCTTGGATGAATTGTTTTTCCCAGTCAGACGTTGTTTCTGGGCTGGCTTCTGCGGATTTAAGATGTTCAATATCCCGAAAATGAATGTCGCTTAAATAAATAATAAGTGGATTTTGATCAAAACCAGGGAATTTTAGATTTCCAGATTCAGGTGGAGTCGCTCCTAAAACAAGAACAATTCTTTTGCCTGCACTTTGCGATTGTATAATTTGTTCGACTACTGGGTCTTCAGCCGCAAAGACATGCATTCCGAGTATTATCATGATTACAAATACAATGTATTTTATTTGATATATTAGTCATTTTGTTTTCTAATATATTTTTAAATGAAAAGCTTTAATAAATAGATAATTTAGTGTTATTTTTTATTTAACGTTTCGATCAGCTGACTCTCAGTTAAAATAGCCGATAAAAATACAGGTTCTGATCGCTTTTTCCCTTTTGTCTTTTGATAATAAACTACCAACGGAATGCTGTTTCGGTTGAATGATTCAAGCTTTTTTGTAATTACAGGATCGTGATGTGTCCAGTCGGCTTCGAATAGTGCAACGCCTTCGGCTCTCAATCGGTCAATGATAGTTTTTGATTCAAGCACAAATCTTTTGTTTGTTTGGCATGTTACACACCAGCGTGCGGTAAAATTGATTAATGCAGGGTGATTTTCTGCTAAGGCTTTGTCAACTGCTGCTTGTGTGTAGGGTTGAAAAATTAATTTTTCTTTTGATGGCGGCGTTTCATCAAGTGCATAATGAAAAGAGATGAGCGCACCTGCGCTGCACAGCGTAAACAAAGATGCGCCAATCGCGCGTTTAAATGATGAATTGACAGGCGAGCATAATTTGCCATAGAACCAAAAACCAAGGCTAAGGCACCAAAGTCCTAGCAATATCCAGCACAAACCATCAGAAAAACGTGCGTCTAAAATCCATAGCATCCATCCAACTGATCCCAACATCAAAAAGCCCATAAATTGTTTCAGACTTTGCATCCAGACGCCGGGTTTTGGTAGATAATCAATGGCTTTCGGGCAAGCAGATAAGCATAAAAAAGGCAGGGAAAGGCCAATGCCAAGGCTGGTGAAGATAAGAGTGTTGATCCAAAATGGTTGCACGAGTGAGGCCGCGATGGCTGTTCCCATGAATGGAGCAGAGCAAGGGGTTGCAACGATGCAGGCAAGAACGCCTTTTAAGAAACTTTGTAGATGTGGGTTTTTATCCTTACTTGGCGTGTGGCCTTCCAATTGTATGGCGCGTAATCCAATTTCAAATACGCCGAATAAATTTAAAGTGAGTGCTAAAAATAAGCATGCCAGAAAAACAATGAATGGCGGTGATTGCAGTTGAAAACCCCATCCGATTTGATGACCTAGCAAACGAAGAAGCGATAGGCTGATATTCAAGAATTGAAACGTTGCTAGGACGCCGCCCGTATAAAGTAACGCGTGCGTACGGATTGTATGTTGACCGCCAGATGAATCACGGAGTTTTGCAAAATCAAGTAATTTGAGCGAGAGCACCGGCAAAACGCACGGCATTAAATTGAGCAGAACCCCGCCTAAAAGTGCAAAGAATAAAAGTAGCCATATGTGCGTAACATCGTTTGTTGCATTGTTTGGGATTGAAGGCCCTGCTTTTGTTTCAGGAGCATGGTTGTTTGAGTCTTTTTTAAAAACTTCCTTTGTAGGGAATTTGAGTCCTAATGTGACATTATCTACAATACACTGATCGTGACAGATGCTCCAACGTACAGAAAGTTTGATGGTATCAAGAATGCTGGCTTTGTAGTTTGCAGATGATTTTAAGCGAATCAAGGCTTTGCATGTATTTTTGTAGCCATAAATGACAAGTCCTTCTTTTGATAAATCACTTGGTTTTGGCCATATGGTTTCCTCTACTGTGATACCGGCGGGTAGTTCGAATTCAAGACTCGGCGGCAGTGCACCATCACCCGGATTTTGTGCGTAAATATACCAATGCGGATCAAGCGCCCACTCTAATTGGAGCCAAAATTCTGAATTCGACTGAATTGTTTCGGTGGAGCTTTTAAGCGTGAGCTTTGTGTGTGATTGGGTGATTGAGGACGTGAGCAGAGGTGTCGCTGCGGCATTACATGTATGCGTATAAAACATGAAGAAAGAAAAACAGACTAAATTGAATAGTGTTCTAGCGTGTATTTTTGATGAATTATTCAACATTATATAAGGCCATTTGATTCGCAGTTGTTAGAAAAATCTTCTCATACATTGTGAGTTGTGGCAATAGGCGGGTGTAAATCTAAATATGTGCTTGCGTATATGGTGCTTGAAAAAGATCATCTTTTTACCGTATCGTTAATATTTAGTGCTAATTTTGAGATTACCATGTGCGTACAACATTTACTGAAAACTAAAAAACGGCCGAACATGGCTATTATTTATCTTGTGATTATTGGGCTGGCAATCGCAAGCGGATTGTCGAATATAGCTGTTCTGCAAAGTTTAGGACTCCTGATTTCCGATGTTTTTATTAAGATTTTTAAGTGCATAAGTCTGCCCATTATTGCCCTTTCAATTATTGTCACGTTGTCACAATATAACGCTGATGCAGGCATGAAACGAATTTGGCAAAGAACGCTTTTTTATACGATTAGCACGACGATTATTGCCGCGAGTGTTGCCTTTGTTTTATATCTGGTGATTGCGCCTGCAAATATTTCAACATTGAAACATGTTGCTGCAGCGACTGCTAAGACGGCTTCTTCCGGTAATTATTTTGATTATTTGATGAATTTGATCCCAAGTAATATATTTTCACCATTTCTAGAACATCATGTTATGGGCGCATTGTTTGTGAGCATGGTGATTGGTATTGCTATTCGTTATATCCCAGACGCCGAATCACGTGTTGCTATTACGCATTTCTTCAAGGGTAGCCATGGCATTTTCCTTGTCGTGACGGGTTGGATTGTTAAAATTATACCGATTGCTTTGTATGGCTTTATCACAACGACGGTTGTGCAGCTTAAAAGTGGAGTCGATATTAGTGGGCTTGGCGGTTATTTGGCGGTTGTTGTTTTGGCAAACGTCGTGCAAGGCTTAGTTGTTTTGCCAGCGTTTTTGCATATTAATAATATAAAACCTTTTGAGGCTTTGCGTGGCATGTTGCCGGCGTTGTCTGTTGCATTCTTTTCAAAATCATCAGCAGGAACGTTGCCTGTTACCATGGAAACAGCAGAGAAGAATCTTGGCATGTCACCAAAAGTTAGCCGATTCGTATTGCCGTTGTGCACGTCAATTAACATGAATGGGTGCGCAGCTTTTATTTTCGCAACGGTGATTTATCTGATGCAAAACAATGGCATGGAAGTTAGCATTACGACGATGCTGCTATGGATTTTTATAGCAACTATCGCGGCAATTGGTAATGCTGGCGTGCCCATGGGATGTTTTTTCCTTAGTGCTAGCTTACTCACCAGTATGAATGTGCCGATAGCGCTGCTTGGGTTGATTTTGCCATTTTACAGCATTATTGACATGATCGAGACGGCGCTGAATGTGTGGTCGGATACATGTGTGGCGAAAGTGATTGATGTGCAAATGAAAGATAGTGTGGTTTAAATCGTAAGACCCCATACAACGCAAAATTAGCACTGGACAAAGCACCCCAATGTGCGGTAAAAAGGATGGCAGTATTTTATTATACTGTTGCTAGGAGTGTAGCTCAATTGGCTAGAGCGTCGGTCTCCAAAACCGAAGGTTGGGGGTTCGAGACCCTCCACTCCTGCCACTCTGAACAACAATGAATGAGGTGGTTTATGAAGACAGAAACAAAGCAGTCGTTAGTTAAACGCATTCTTGCTTTTATCCAAGAGGTAAAACAAGAAACTAAAAAAGTAACATGGCCTTCTCGCCGTGAAACAACGCTAACAACCGTTGTTGTGTTTATATTTGCCATGCTCGCAGCTATTTATTTTGTGATCGTGGATAAAACCATCATAACTCTATTAAAACTTATTACAGGCTAAATCACATTCATGACAGATATAGCAGCAGTAACTAAAAAAAAGAGATGGTACGTCGTTAACGTATACTCGGGTTTTGAGAAAAAAGTCGTGCAAGCGATTACCGAAATGGCTGAACGCAAAGGATTCTCTGAATGCTTTGAAGAGTTTTTAGTGCCTTGTGAAGAAGTTGTTGAAGTGCGTCGTGGTGCAAAAGTGAACACAGAGCGTCAGTATTTCCCCGGATATATTCTTGTTAAAATGGAATTGTCGGACGATGCGTGGCAGCTTGTTCTGAACGTGCCCCGTGTTGCAAGCTTCTTAGGGGCTCATGGTAAGCCAAGCCCGATCACAGAACGTGAAGTTTCACGTATTATGGCACAAGTGCAAGAATCAATTGAAAAACCACGTCATACCACTAATTTCGAAGTGGGTGAGCAAGTTCGTGTCTGTGATGGGCCATTCTCATCATTCACAGGAATCGTGGAAGATACAGACGACGAAAAATAACCTTTCGGAACAAGACTGTTGTGAAGCTAATGATTTCACCATACTA
>JANRCF010000055.1 GCA_030727085.1 Alphaproteobacteria bacterium
TCCGTTGCAACCGTTTTAAGGGTGCCACTGTTGGTAAGGCTTTCGGCGGCTTTAAGAATGTCGCCTTTATTATGTGCAAGTGAAATTGCTGCTTGCGAGGCGAGGGTCGGTTGATGGTGAAAATCGTCAGAGAAGGGAAGAGCCTGGACAATGGACGTCCAGGTGAAGGTGAGAAGGATGAGGAGTGAGATGATACGGTGCATCAATTATTCATCAATTTCATCACTTGATTTTAAATTATTGATAAACTCTTCAAATGAATCCGCCACAAGGGTTAGGTTTGAATAATCTGGTTCTTCGCCTTCATACGCTTCCATTTCATGATCCCAGAAATAAATTTTTCCATAATCATCGCCCGATACAGACATGATGATAAGATTTCCTAAACAATCGTCTGCAATTGCTATTGTGTTATGCGGAATTCGTCCGGCATATGTTCCTTGATATCGAACGAAACTTCCATATCTTTCTTTTGTAAAGCCAAAAATATAGCTAATGACGGTGCCATTATCGCCTTCTTTAAAATCAATGTGGTCATTTTCTGGTCTGCCACCATTATATTGGATTAAGAAATTTTTATAACTTTCTGGAATGGTTATATTATCTTCATCAAAGTATTTTAAATTATCGATGAGCAGAGGTTCATTTTTTTTATAAAATTCCATACTTATTTTCCTATAATTTCTTTATGCGCAGCAACACCGCCAGTGTGTCTAATTGCATCATGCAAGTCTTTTGGAACAAGCAACATTGTACCTGTTTTATCATGATGATGCCACGTCATTCCTTCTGGTGTTTTTTTATAGCCCATCAATTTATTTGACAAATCAATATCTTTTTGTGATTTTCCAGTTAAAGTAATATTAATTTTTTTATGTGCATATGGTGTTAAATCAATAAACCCTTCACCTGTAAAACTTGCACCACTGGGGTATTTGTTTTGAAGAAGACGTGCTTCTTGAATTTCTGTTATGACGCGACTTGGAATCACATCAAACCTTTGTGCACGATAATCCGTAACCCACTGACGCACGGCACTTATATCACGTGTCTTCATAGTATTACTTAATGCATTCTCTAAATAGGATTCATCAAATTTGTAAACCCTTCCAGCAAATTCTGCATTAATACGTTGACGATTGTTTGTTAATCGTACACGTTGATTTGTGAATTCATACATTGAGTCCGTTCCAAACAATTGTGTTCGTGCACTTGCACGATCAACGCCAGTTACTTGATCAATATGCTGTTGAATAGATGTCTCTCTCGCAGCCTTCACCTTTTCCCACTTTTCAAGTGTTCTCGCCGTTGTTTCTTTCAAACTCACCGGTCTCTGGAGAAGATCTTCTGCGGATACTTTTTCACCAACAGACAGAATAACACGACCCTCGTCATTTTGGCGGAAAACATGAAGCTTGCCTGAATCTCTGCTGCCACTAAGCGTGAGCTTGCCTGATTCATGGAATGCGCGGCCACTGCCATCAAGCGTGAGTGATCCACCTGTCGGTTTACCTGCAATTGAATCAAGTGTGGTTTGGGCGGCACTTTTGCTTGAGCCAAGTACTGATCCACTGCCCCGTGTGCCATCCCTTGAAGACATGTAGATCTGTCGATAGTTTATATCACTGGATGCTGCTCTATGAGTTGATCCACCGCTTAGTGTCTGTGCCAGCGGCTGTAAACCATTTGTACCCGTTGCCTCGAATGCCTGTGTTTGCGGTACAGGCATCACATTTCGATTGGCAGTTGGTTTGATCGGCATATTTGAATTTGCCGGATAACGCACAATTAAATCATCAGCTGCACTTATGCAATGCGCATTCTGCATGGTAATTGTTTGAGAGGCACCTTTGGATGCGCTCGTGAATCTTGAGTAGAGTTGACCCGCACCGCCCAAAGCAGAACCGATGCCAAGCCCTATTCCAATACCTTGTAACTCAGTGCCTAAGTCCGGCGCCACTGTGTTCATTCCTGTTCCTGCCGCAAACAGTCCAGCACCTGCAATACCTGTACGCAAAGGTCTTCCACCGAAGATGAAAGGCTCCATAGCGCCCGTCAACGTTTGGGTTGTGTTATTGAGAAATGCGTTTATTCCACTGATATTGTTGGCTTTGCAATGTTCATTGCTGCGAAGAGTACCTGCTGCTGCTCCCAGGGTAGCGGCAATCGTTAATTCGGTTGCAACAGATGTTATGGCGGCACCTCCGGAAACAGCAACAATAGCCGGAGCAGCAACAACAACAGCTGCTGTCGTAAGTCCTATCGCTGTCATCTCACCCGGATGATTGATGACATATTCTTTGGTAGCTGTCATTGTTTTGTCAAGGGAACGACGCGTCATTTCACCATCAGCGCGAAGTTCTTTAACAAGGGCGCGGGTTTTCTCTTCAGGTGTTTGGGCGTTTTGATAGTCAGCATTCGCTTCTAATTTCCTCTCATATAAATAAAGCGATGTAAGGGAAAGAGATTTCTTAATGCGAGCCGATGGAGTCTCATCGGCATGATCTTTTGCATCAAACACTTCTCCGTTAATGGTGAGGGCAGGGGTATTTTCTTTGGGTTGTTCTTTTTTATTTTCTTCTTCCTCTTCCTCATCAGCTCTTTCACCTTTCTTTCGTGCCTCATCAACACTTTGCCCGTGGTTGTAGGTCAGTGCCATTGTGGCACTTTGTAAGGCAATGGCAATTTGTGCATCGTCCATCCCGCAGGCTGCACAAATCAACACCGGTGCCATTTTAGCAATGCCATGGACAATTGCTTGTTGCCCCTTGGTATAGTTAGGGCGCTGATTGCTTGAAAGATGATCCACCCCGTGTGTCGGCATCATGAATTCAGCAATGCATTCTGACACAAACGCACCGATTGCACTTGGGGCAATGGCTTTGTTGCCATACATCAGCTTGCCTTTCATTCCTTGAACAAATGCATGAGCAATTTTATGACTGACCTGATCAATAGTGGCAGCGCGATTCATAGCGCCGATATTGCTTGTGGCAAAACTTGCAAAGCCTTCAATCATGGCTTTTTTAAACCAAGCTTTTCGATCAGTCTTGCCGTGAATAGCACCTTCTACACCCATACGTACAACTGAGTTTCTCATCTGGTGCATGACGTGTGTCCCAATACTGGCTCCGCTTGATGGTGCTCCTAAAAGAGCCGCAAAGGCTACATCCGTTGCAACCGTTTTAAGGGTGCCACTGTTGGTAAGGCTTTCGGCGGCTTTAAAAATATCTCCCTGATGCGTGACAAGCGCTAAAGCCGCTTGTGTGGTCAATGATGTAATGCCTGCACCAGCAATGGTTGTAACGGCTGTTGCAGCAAGACCGCCTGCGGCTATGACCCCATTGGATACAAGCGCGCCTGAAACGACACCTCCAGCTCCGGCTGTGCAAACCGAAGCTGCAATTGCGATAATAATAGCAAAGGTGGCTGTTGGTCCGCCTTTTTCATCTGCCATACGTTCATGAACTTCGGCCAGAAACTCGCGTGTAATCTTTCCGCCATCTTGTTCGATGCGTGCGAGAAATTCCGCTGTTTGTCCTTGAACGTCTTGCACTACTGTTTCTTTTGACAATATATGTATAATGCCTTGAATACGGGATTGGCTATACGTTTTGTCGTTGCACATTTCATAACTTAAACTTTGCCAAAGAACATCTTTGGATTGCTCTTGAAAAGAAGACTGTGACGTATTCTCGCCCAACAGGAAACGCACAACACCGTTGGGGGCAATGACATCAATACCGTTTCGTGCGTCAATATTTCTGAAATCCACATTGCCTTTAAGTGTGACAACCTGCAGTTTTCCATCAAAAACAGCACGCTTGGACGTTGAGGATGCGGATGATGAGTGTGTTGTCGTTGTGCCACCAAACAGACCATCGTCTTCACTTATTTGTGAAATGCTTGTTTCAACGGTATCGTGGACATCATGTACGCGTACATCATCTTCAGCGAGCAATTGAATTAGTTTTGATTTAAAGAAGGTGCCAAAGACATCAATGCTGCTATCTGACTCAAGAACGATATGTTCACGTGCGATATAACGTGATACGGCTGCGTTTGAGCCTTGACTGTGGATGGAAATAGAGCCGTCATCGGTTTGCATGATCGAGTGTGATTGCCAATAGAGTAGCGCTTGACGATCAATAATTTGTTTGGCTGAAAGTCTAATGGTATTCTCGGCGTCCATCGCAATCGCCGTCACATCTAAAACGCCTTCCGCATTAATGAAAATATCCCCGCCTTTAAATTCAGACATTTCGATTTCTTCAACATAGCCATTGGATGTCATTCGGCGTTTAATTTTTGGGATAAAGACCACGTCACCTTTAACGGTAAGGGTTACGGGTGTATCCTTAGGGGCAATGTAACCCGCGGCTTCGCCAAACAATGAGCCTGTGGAAACGTTAAGCCGCGGCTCAAGTGGATCAGGTGCAGGACAATCCGTATCGAGTAAAGAGGGATCGAGGCCTTCTCCCTGTTTATCAACAACTAGTTTAGCCCCATTTGTCATGGTCATATGATGTTCATTTTGAATATCAATGTGTGTTGCCTGGACAACGGCACCTTGAACAAGTTCTTTCGCCATTGCAGGAGAGAGGTACATGATTGTGTCGTTAAAGACCCGTCCATCTTCATATTCGCGTTCCCGGCAGAAAATAGCACCATCAATGGAAGATAGAAAATGATTTTGAACAGCCACTTGATCGGAAGGGTCTATTCCTGATGCAAGAAGTTGTTGGATGCGTTTAGTGCCATTGCGCATCAGATAGGTATTAAGTTGTCGACCTGCTAGACCTTTGTAATGGAGACGTCCAAGCAAATCTGAGAACATGTCTTGCCCTATATGTTCAAATGCCGCAGGGCTGACAAAGTAATTTGCACGTGAATGTTGTGTGAGTGAGGTGCAGAACTCTGGATCATAGAGGTGTGGCCGTCTGTCATCTTTGATGCTTAGGTGCACGCCGTGTGTTGTTTGGGCATAAAGTGGATTGCCTTCAAGTACTTTGTTTCGGGCATGATCGGTTACACTAAAGAATACGCCGCCTGTGCGTTGGTCAACATGATAATAAATACCGCGTGCGTCAAAATACGCGCTATTGAGTTTAAAAATGGGAGTATTAGCATCACCTGACATGCTGAAGAGATCAGTTTGGATGTCAACAACATTACCACTTTGAAAAGCGCCATAGAAAATATGATCGTATTCATTGTGATATGGCATTTGTTTGCAACCCGGAAGAGTTAAGCATACATATTCAGGGACTTTTTCATATTTGAAGTAGCTGGGAAAAGTATCCTCTTCCTTAAATTTATTACCATTTATATAAACACCATGAGGACTTAAGATTTTGCTTCCTCTATTAATTCCCTCTGCTACATTCAAATAAATGTTTCCATCTGGTGTAGCTATCTGAGCTGAATATGATTCGTAATAGATTTTAGAAACAAAATTGCAATTAATTCCAAAACGTGTTTGAGCTGGGCTGTATGCGATGTGCCCTGAGTCTCTTTGGTCTCCTATGCTATTGTCAAGTCTTTGCGCATTGAGTTGAATATGAGATCCTGAAACAATGAGCCCACTTTTATTAGAGATAGTTTGTGGTGTTGTAATGCTGACTCCTACTGGAGCAGTTAAGCCAAACTTTCTCTTGAGGTTTACGTGTGTTTTTGGGTCTTCGTAAAATCCATAAACAAGGCCAAAATCATTGTTAAACGCTCTTGGCGACACAAAAGTAAGCTTTCCATTTGCCATAATTTTTGCGCCGTTTCGCCTTTTGCGGTATTCAATGTATGGATTGCCAGTACGCGCATGGACACAGTGGTCAAATCGAGTTTCTATTGGTTTGGTGTATTCAATGAAATATCCGTTTAGAATTTCTTTTTGGCTTCTAATCCATCCATCATCTGTGCCCTCAATCATCCCAAAGCGATTATCAAAGGGTAATCTTATATCGACCCAAAAAGCTCCATCGCATTCAATGGTTCCCATGTGCTCGTTATCGACACCATTTTGAAAGGATGTTCCGGTGTGAACGATCCCTTTTGTGCGCAAAATGCCGTGGTTGATAAATTTTCCTGTTAAATAAAGTGGATAGGGCAGATCAAGCTCGTGCGGATTTAAAAAGGTATCTGTTTCAAGCGTAAGGCCGCTCTTCGCATCTATTTTTAAGGTATTTTTGTGTTTTTTAAGGAATGTGGCTGCCCATTCAGGGGGGGAAGTTGGCGATGCTTTCAAGAAGACGTGTTTACCCGTACGTATGATGCCACCTCTAGAGGAACCCTTAGAAAGAAACGTAAGCGAAGCGCGTGTTGAATACGTAAAACCTTCTTCATGTTGTTCGAGTATTTCTTTAAACCACAGCATAAACATGTCGCGTTTAATGCCGGAGTAGGTGCAGAGGGTATCCGTATCAAGCTCAAAGTCAGGAATGAGAGTTGTTACATAGCTCAAGGCATCATACCCATGTCCCGCGACTTGCTGCACAAGCGTACGTGAGAGCTTAGCTGTCAGTCTTAAGATCTCAAAATGCCGATATGACCAATGTGATTTTTCAACGGTTGGCAGATGCGTTTCAAGATCAATTGCTTGTTGTTCTTTTTCTTCGTGAATAACGCGTGTAATTTGTGATCCCATCACGGTTTGTAAGACATTCTTTTTCTCATCATCTGTTGCTTGCCTGGAGGAAACCTGTCCAAGGATCCCTAGAATGTTTGTTGACTCGGTTAATACACTGTTTTGAAGGATTGGGTGCGTGGTCGCTTTTTCTGTAGAAAGACCATTAAAGGCTACTTCGCGTTTTGCACTGCTTTGCAATAATTCGGTTATGCCGCCTGGTTGACTGTTAGGAGCCGTGAATGTCTGGAAAGATACTTTTTGCTGAATTCTTTCAGGTAATGGAACCGGAGGAAGCTCACGTGGCTTGAGGAATTTATACGGCGTAAATCCTTCATCATGGTCATCCAATACTTCTCTTAACCATAGCATGAACATGTCACGTGATAATCCGTATGTTCTCTGACAAATACTTCTGCTAATGATTCCAAAATCAGTATCAAACGAGGGGACATAAAAACTTAAGGAATCAAGAATGTCCATTCCATCTGTGGTTATTTTTTCAACTATGTTTTGGGTAATCTTGGATGTGAGTCTCAGTATATTAAAGTGATAGTAGAGTTTATCGGTTGTGGGCAAAACGGGCAATGTTTTTTGAAAATCAATAGCGTCTTGTTTCTCTTTGCTGTGTATAATTCGGGTGATGTCAGTGCCTATGACTGACTGCCACTGACTTTTCAACTCTTCTTTTGTAGCAAAACGTGTTTGGCTAACACGATTATAATCCGAAAGATGGTCATTTATGCTTTTGGATTTTTCATAAACAGCTTCTTCAAGGATTGGCTTTTTAACGGGAGTCGCCGTTGGAATCGCATTAAATGCTGTTTTTCGAATAGAATGGTCTTCGCGTAGCTGAGCTTTGTAAGAAGTATCTTTTTCTTGAAAAGGATTCAGTTCAAGGTTTACTTCCGGCACAATATCGCCATCATACTCAGTATCACCAATCGTAATGCGTGCGCCACTTTGCAAAAGAAGCTTAGCGCCTTTATCCCCTTTTAACACATCAATATGATAATGCCCTTTCCCAAGAGACAATGATCCTTTGATGACAAGTTCTTTTGTTTTGAAATCCCCTGACTTTAATGCGACATCTCCATCAATGTGTATGCACTTATACTCGGCTGAAGTAGGTTTGAAATAATTAACTGCCAGTTTCCCTTCTAGAGTAGGTGATTCTGACATCAACGAAAGCTGGTCGATCGTGGCGTCACCGCCTTTGTTGTCAAGGTGGTCTATACGGTACTCGCCATCTAACAGTTCCATCTTTTTTGTGTTACGGATCGTTTTTGCCTTAAAACCACCGCGTTGAACGGTAAATCCACCTGCATTGATGAGTTGATCAATCCGTCCAGTGGCGGTGGCGAGCGTCATATCACCTGCATTTTCGATCTGATCTGTATCAAATAGCGATTCACGTACCACATCAATCGTGCCGCCAAATTCATTGGTAAAAGCTTTTCCGTGTTGATCCCACGATGTTGCCGTGATGTGATCTCTGTTAATAAAAGTGTCACGTGCATTCGAAAAGCGCTCTGTGACAAGATCCCCTTCATTAATGGCAGAGGTCTTTAATTCCGTCGATGCAGAAAATGTCAGTGATTTTGTTCTAAGAACAATCTTTTCATGATTGTGAAACGTCGCGACTTGGTCGCCAAAAGAAAGATCAAGGGAAGAACTATCAATTTCGTGCTCGTTCTCAAAAGCAGCATTATTAATAACGATTGCTTTCCCACTTAACGTACCACTTTGATGAAAGGTCGATTCTCCATGCGTTCTTAAGATTTCATCCGCCTGAATTGTTCCGTTGTTGTTAAAATCACCTGCAAGATCAAGCATGAGCTGTTCGACATGCAAAACGCCTGTGTTAACAGCAACTTGATCTCTGCTTCCTACGATAAGGTGGCCACTTCCGTGTATGTTCCCTTTATTTATAAATTGTCGAATATGAAGGGTGTCAAAGCCTTCCCCTACACTCAGGTTGCCTTCATTAAATAATTCTCTCAGTGTGCCTTGCAATTTTTGATGACATTCAAAGATACTTTTCTCGGTTTCGTTCGATAAAATATCATCCACGAAGATAACATCTCTTTCGAACATCATTTTTCCAGTGTTTGAAACGGGTTCTAATAAACCAAAAGTCGTTTCTTCTCGTACTGTGAGTGTGTCTTCATTTGAAAAGCCTATGCTGTGAGAGGATGCAGTCGAGTCATTGGAATCAAGCGAAGGGGCAGGGGATGATGCGCGCGAAGCCTCAGGTGATGTTAGCGTGGATATATCTTGTATGGGGGAATCAAACGAAAGCCTTCCAACGGATAAAAAGTTTGTATTTACAAACGTACCTTGAATACGAAGAAGCAGAGATTCAATGACTTGTTTGCCGCGCTGAATAACATCTTTTCCGCTCACCATGAGATGTTCATACGGTAAATCACCGTCGAGAATGGTGGATCCGTGATGGTTAGAGAGTTCAATAGGAGTGGAGGGTGAATGAAGAGAAAAATCTCGTTTTGAAACAACAAGATCGCCCGAAATATTTTCGCGGTAACAGTCAAGGCCATCAAATGTCCATGAAAGTCCATCGTCAATGGTTGTTGGAGTTATATCGTCCGATTCACAAAAAGCTTTTTCAAAGAGAAGTTCCGGATGTTTTAAGCTTTTGCCAATTGGGATAATCAAAGTAGGTGCTTTGGCTGAAAGCACGTGCGTATCGTGTGCATTACTTTTTGATAATGGATACCCTTCTATTTTTTGGGCGCCCACAGAAAAATGTGCATAGTGAAAGCCATCACGACTTTCGATGTGAGCAGGGTCTGCGCCAGCTCGTGTGAAATCGGCAAACGCAATGGTTTGGAATAACGTTGTCCACAGAAAGCAGGTTAGTAAGAAGGAACTAAATAAACGACGGATAAGTGGAAAAATAACAGCGCACATAACAAAATACTCCATGGAGTGTTGGCGATTATTAACCTAGTAAACACTTGTTATAATTTTGTCAACTTTTTTATACTTAAAATTTTAGATAACAATAAATATAGAGCTATCATTTTCGATAGGTATTTTTGAAACAAAAAAACTAAGAAAATGGCAGATTGATTGAGTTGATAAAAATAAGGTGCAAAAGGAGGGGTAAAAAACAGTCAAAAACCTATCGAAAATGATAGTACGTCAAATTGCAAGTATGCTGTTTTCCATTGAACAAAGAGTAAGTGAAACGAAACAAATAGTGTTAGACAGACCCATTGACTTGAGGCGTATTATGCACTGTATGGAGCTATCGATTTGGCAGAACAACCGTTTGTGCCCAATACCGTGTAAAGTTCTGAACATTTGTTTTAAATAGGTTAAAATCAAAAAGTTTACACATATAGCCAGAGGCGTATTTTTGATAGCAGGTGCTTATGTCATTTTTGTTCGTACTGCCTGATAGAATTATGACAGGGATATCCGATAAAGTATCATCTTGTTTTAATTCATGAAGAATAGTTAGCCCATGAACCTTAGGCAGGTGTAGGTTTAAAAGAATGACATCAGGTCTTGATTGATGTGTTGTTTGATTACGAAGAAAGCGCAAAGACTCTGTACCATCGTTCATGGAAGAAAGAGTGACGGGAATAGAACTGGCGTCAAATGCCTTTTTGGTAAGATATGTATCTTCTTCATTGTCATCAATGAGAAGAACTTTTAGGGGTTTTTCTGGATCTGTCCGAATGATTGTTTGTGAATTTGATTCAGTGGAGGGTGTCGAATGGGGAAATCCTTCAAAAAAGTAATTAAAATCGACTTTCAAGATTGAGGCGATTTGATACAATAGTGTTGAGTGAATTGCTGATTGTCCGCATTTGTACTCTTGGAGTTGCTTCTCAGAAATATTAAGTCTATTTGCC
>JANRCF010000056.1 GCA_030727085.1 Alphaproteobacteria bacterium
AGTTAGTCGTTTGCAGTAGTCCTTGTGATTCTGAATGCCTTTCCCAATTTAAGTAAGACGCATCCGCATATTTTTCCAATCTCTGTCTGATTTATTAATAAAATTTTAATAAAATAGTGCAATCATGAAGATGGAATACTAAAGAATGCGTGGATGTAATAACGCGTGTAACACAATACGAGGTACGTAAACTTTGGAGCGGGCTGTCCTATGACTAAAATAATAATTATTTGAGTTGTTGCCTTTGTGGTTATAGCAGGTGGTGCTGCAGCTGTCTTTCTAACGCCCCTTAAGGGTAAAATATTTGGTGAGAGCAAGGACAAGGCTCATGCACTAAAGGAGGAGGAGAGCCTGCGCGGTCTTATGGGGATAACATTTCTTCAGTTGCCGGATGTTATTATAAATCTTAAAGCAGTAAATTCGAGACAGGCTACATTGAAGGCCTCCTTTATTGTTGAGCTTATAAAAGCTAAAGACAAGGAAACCGTCGATCACTTAAAACCACTCATTATCGATCAACTTCAAACATACTTACGAGAACTTGAGGTGAGTGATGTTCAAGGGTCTGTGGGGCTAGAGCGTGTCCGCCAGGAACTTAAAAATCGGATTACAAATCTTGTTGCTCCCATACAAATTCGCCAAGTTCTAATTAAAGAATTTCTCATACAGTAGGTGCGCATATAATGCTTGATGATGACAAGGACGCTGGGAATAATAATGATGCTGTGTTAGATGAATCAGAGAAAGACATCACTGCTGCGAGCGATGTAGAGCAAGAATCATCCTCTGAAGCGTCTTCAAATCAAACCCCTAAAAAAGATGTGGAAGCTAATTCTGGAGGGGAGGGCCTTGTAAATTTCGATGCTCTTCCTGATGATTTGCTCGATAGTATCCAGGGGGAATTTCCAGAAGGCACTTTGTCTGCCGGGGAATCAAATTCAGAAGGGGCAGCGCCAGTAAATTTTGATGCGCTTCCCGATGATTTGCTTGCTAATATCCAGGGGGAATTTCCAGAAACCACTCTGTCCGCCGGTGAATCGAATTCAGAAGGGGTAGCGCCAGTAAACTTTGATGCGTTTCCTGATGATTTGCTTGCTAATATCCAAGATGAATTGCCGGAAGGCACCTTGTCTGATCCCGTAACAAGTTCTGAAGGGGCGGCGCCAGTAAACTTTGATGCACTTCCCGATGATTTGCTTGCCAACATCCAAGGTGAACTGCCAACTGCAGTGCTAAACGCTTCAACACAAAATACAAACAAGCCTGCGCCTAAAGATGTAGTCTTAGATAGCGATATCGATGCATTATTATTCGGTGGTAGTTCTTCGGATATGGATTCTCAGGTTGACACAAGCGATTTGGACACGCTTTTAAGAGGTGATGCGACAAGCAGCCTTTCTCCTAATGCACGACGAGGCATGGATGCAATCTTAAAGAAAACGATGATCTACTATGAACGCCTTCCTATGTTGGAAGTTGTTTTTGATCGTCTTATACGTTTGCTTTCTACAAATTTGCGCAACTTCACTTCTGACAATGTTGAAATTCGTATGGATTCGACAAAGTCAACACGATTTGGCGATTATTTAAATTCGATTCCCTTACCAGCCATGCTTGGTGTATTCAAAGCAAAGGAGTGGGATAATCAGGGGTTAATTGTAGTTGATAGCACGTTGATTTATTCAATCGTTGATGTGTTGCTTGGTGGGAGAAACAGTAGCTCTGGTAGTTTGGCCGGTGAAGGACGAACGTATACGACAATTGAGTGTAATCTTATTGAAAAGTTAATAGGCGTCTTTTTAGAAGACTTAGGTGCTGCATTTGAGCCTATTTGTCCTATCGAATTTGTTTTCGAACGTCTGGAACTCAATCCAAGCTTTGCTATGATTTCGCGAGCCTCTAATGCAGGTATTCTTGTAAAGCTAGGTATAGAAATTGATGATCGCTATGGAAAGATATCATTATTTTTACCTTACGCAACAATTGAGCCTATTCGCGAGCTTCTCTTGCAAAATTTTATGGGCGAGAAATTTGGCCGAGATTCAATTTGGGAAGAGCATTTGGTTTCAGAGCTTAAGGAAACAGAAGTTACATTTGATATACACCTTATCACTGAAATGATGCGTCTCTCGAGCGTTTTAAATTGGAAGGTTGGTGATAGTATTTATTTTTCATCAACACCGCAAACACTTGTGACCGCCAAAAGTGGTGACCATTCATTGTTTCAAGGTGTGGTCGGGCACAAAAATGGACGAGTCGCCGTTAAAATAAAAGATAATCTTCTGCAGAGAAGTGCGCGCATAGAAGGAGATACACTATGATAAACTTATTTTTTGATCTTTTGTTGGCAGGGCTATTAGTGGCAGCCATTGTCTTTTGTTGGCGCTTAAATGGACGCCTTAAAACAATGCGCCAGATGGGCGCAGAGTTATCACCGTTTATGAAAAATATGACGAGTTATTTAGGTCAAATTTCGCAGTCAATTGATAAGCTGAAGCAGGTTGCTGATTTAGGCAATCAAGGATTAAATGAACACATTCCTGTAGCAATCAGCCTTAAAGATGATTTTGATATTTTGTTGGAATATAGCGATAAAATGGCACGTCGTTTAGATGAGGTGATTGAAAAAGCACGTGAGATTGATCAGCGCTTACAGAAAACAATCCATATGGCAGACGCAGCACGTGCACATGATCGGCGTGTTGAGTCTGCTTTACAAAGGCCTATAGATAAAGGGCAACGTGGTGACTCTGTATTTCAGGAGCCGTATACGAAAAAAGATCGCTATAAGGATGAGCGCGCAGATAGCACTTCTCAGCCTTTTCCTATTCCCCCTTTAGAATTTGATAAAGATGGCATGGATTTCTTTGTGCCCAATCAATTAAAGCAAATGGATTCTAATGTGCAAAATACCGAGAGGAAAAGCGAAACGAGCCGCAAACAATCACAACCTATTGAGCGTGGAATAATGGCAAAGCTTCGAGGTTTGCGTTAAGTCATGTTAATTACGTGTTGTGAAATCAAAAATTAGGTAAGTGAAATGGCGATTCCAAAGGCATATCAGGCGCAAATGCAAACAGACGGAGTGCCTCAAAAAGCTGGCAAGGCACCTCGTGCTCGTAATAATGCTGCGTCAAAAGTGTTGCACCGAAAACCACGTAAACTTATTAATCTGCATAAAAAAAGAAGATATTTGTGGCTTGGTATTATATATGCTTTATTTGTTTGCTTTGTAAAATGTAGTGGGATCATTGAAAAGTGGGAAACCAATGCTTATAAAATTGAGTTTTTTGGTGTGTCAATGTCGGTTGGTAAAAAAGCCGAGGCATCTATAGAAAAACCTGCTTTAGATAAAAAGGCATTAGAGAAGACAGGCTTGGAAAAGCTGAGCTCGGAAAAGTCTTCTGCAGAAAAGAAACTTGCTGAGAAACCAGCAGCAGATAAGTCGTCGCTTGAGAAATCGGGCAATGATCCTACGAATCCGGCGTTAGATCAAAAGGGTAAATTAAATGCAATCGCTGATGGTGCATCCGGTAAAGCAACTACTGCAGCTAAAAATCAAAACGTTGTTACCTTAGAAACGGATGGAGTCGGGTTTGATCCATTGTCCACCAGTTCACCAAAAGAGGTCGAGATTTTATTAAAATTAGCGTCTCGTCGGCAAGATATTGAAAAGCGAG
Source organism: Alphaproteobacteria bacterium (assembly GCA_030727085.1). GTDB lineage: Bacteria > Pseudomonadota > Alphaproteobacteria > Paracaedibacterales > CAIOTO01 > CAIOTO01. Next base: position 3,681 of record JANRCF010000056.1, read on the forward strand.
AATCGCTTTTAAAAGAACGTGAATTGGCTTTATCTGTTATTGAAAAGCAGCAAAAGGATAAGATTGCAGAGCTTACAAAACTAAAAGAGTCAATAGAAGTGTTGCTAAAAAAGACGGATAAAAATTCACAAGAACAGCTTACTAATTTGGTTAAGATTTATGAAGGAATGAAGCCAAAGCAGGCTGCGCAAATCTTTGATCGAATGGATATGTCTATATTAAAAGAGTTGATCCCGTTAATGTCGCAGCGCAAGGTATCAACAATTCTTGATCAAATGAGTGTTGTAAAAGCGAAAGAGTTGACGCTTGTGTTGATTGGCAATAAAAATTTATTTGTTAAATCGGATGCAAATGCGCCGAAGAAATAGTTTTAAATTATGTGTGATTTTCGTATGCTTAGGTACTGTAATATCTGCCTTCCTTTACTGGCGCCAAACAACAACTCTTGTTTTATGGTCATGGCAACGAAAAGATGATTTGTCTTTTGTTGATAAGGGTGTTGTAATCTCGCCACTTGTTGCTTCAATTTTTGTTGATAATAAAGGTGTCTTTGTTTGCCCACGGGGAAATGTTTTAAAACTTGGCGAGAATGCACAAATTATTCCAGTTGTTCGTTTAGAGATTTCCCCGGATATTTATGTAGATGACGCACACATTGATACAATCATTCATCATATAAAGTCTTTCATTGTTTCCTGCAAGGCAGATGCGATTCAAATTGATTTTGATGCGACCAAATCACAGCGGTCGTTGTATGAAAAATTATTGGTAAAGTCGCGTTCCTCTTTACCACAGGTAAATGTGAGCATCACTGCTCTTGCATCGTGGTGTGTTGGTGATACATGGATTGATAAACTTCCCATTACACATGCTGTGCCTATGATTTATAATTTAGGTGAACACGTTGATGATTTCAAAAAATACTTTAAAGATAAAAAACAATGGCGCAGCAAAAAATGTCAAGGATTTATTGGATTTGAACAAAGTGATGTTTTTATAAAACCTCCAAGAGGTTGGAACGTTTATATTTTTAATAAGAATGCGTGGACTGAAAAAGATTACAAGAATGTGCAGGAGAAATTACATTGAAAAAGATATGTATAGAATTTCTAGTCGGGATTTTTCTGGTAGAGCAGTTTTTTTGTGTATCACATCTGCATGCATGCGGATTTCATCGTGATATTCCTATTTTTTACAGTCGAGATAGTGGTCAACAACAAACAAATGGCGGATACAAAGGATATGGGGACATTAGACACCCTTATATACCATTAAAAGAATATGCCGCTGGAAATCTAGGAGTTGTACGGCCACAATACGGGTATATTTATTTGTGGATTTCCTATCGTTATTTGATTGGGAAACCACTTTCAAAAGCAGACATTGATCTTCTTCTAAACGTAAGTAGAATTGATAAAAAAACACGTATTGCCTGGAATAAAGAATGGACAAAGGAAGCAAATAGAGTTTTAGATCAAGAACATGCCATACCAGATCAATATACTTCTGTTACGCGTCAGACATCTCGGAAAAGCTCGAATTTCATGTCTTTTGAGAATTGCGTTAATGATGCTTTTCGTTTCGCACTTGCACGTTTGGATATCTTGAGAAAGAAGCATGCCGATAAAAGTCCTGTTGTGATAAATTGGATCAAGGCGCAGCAAAAGGTTTTTGAAAATTGTTCGGCTGCGTCTCAAAATCCAATTTTGCCAGAAGTTCTTCCCATAAAGGCTGGGATTGAAGAAAAGCATGAATATGTCTATCAAATTGCTTCCAGTTATTTCTATGCGATGGATTATGAGAAAAGTGCACGTCTATTTGAAAAGATCACGCAAGATTTGACATCACCTTACAAGGACATTGCAGCTTATTTGGTTATGCGATCCCATTACCGCAATCTGATTTATAGATATGAAAAACCGCAGGCTCCGTCTGAATCAACTCAAGTGAATATGGAAGAAGAATCTAATCCTTGGTACAAAATTTGGTATGAAACTTTATTAAATCATATGCCATTTTTTAACAAACAAAGCACACCTATCCCGCATGTTGAAAAAATCAAAAACGGTGTTAATTCTGAAGAGAAGCTGTTTTTTGAAACGTACGCTAAGTTGTTGCGCAAGATTAAGCAAAATCCATATAGGGAAGTCATAGAAGGTTTATACAATGCCGTTCAAATGATGATGCAGCCAAATGTTGTTATAAAAGCTATTGGAGATAAGCTTGTCGATGCATCATGCCCGCTTTCTAAACATTTATTGGATGATTTTGATTATCTTGTGCGAACGAGGCCAGAATTAGCAGGATCTTCTCCGCTTGATAATGAATTTTTTGAATGGCGTCGTTTGCTGAGAGTAAAGGATGGTTACAAGGAATCATATGCGTATTGGAAGCAGAAACAATCACCTTTATGGTTGGTCGCTGTGCTCGAAAAGATTCCAGTTGAGGCGCCTGAATTAAAAGAGGTTCTAATGGATGCTGAAAAGGTTGAAAAAGGATCGTCTGCTTATGAAACAGTTTCATATCAGCGTGCAAGATTGCTTATTGCAATAGGTGATGTTGTGAAAGGTAATGCCCTTATTGATAAAATATTAGCGGATCCTATTGTGCTTTCAACAAGGAATCGCTTTCTGGATTTGAGGATTGCAACAAGCTATCCTGAATTCCTGCAGAACATTTTACAAAAGCCTGTTGACCCTCAAGATCGATCTTTGTTGCCTGTTTATGATGTAGAACATAAGCTTGCAAAAAAAACAGAATTAGATTTTGATTGGGAACACTTTGATAACGTGCAAAAAGCACCTGTTTCAATATTTTTAAATGCTGCTGCAAAGAAAGAATTTCCTGATTGGCTGAAAGAAAATTTATTGATGGCGGCTTTTTCACGAAGTGTGATCTTAGGTGCGGAAAAGTACGCGGTCGAGACGGCACAACAATTGCGTATCATTCAACCTAAATTAGTTGAATCACTCGAGCTATATTTAAATGAAAAAGATCTTAAGCGTCGTTCATTTATTGGCAACCTTGTTATTTTACAATATCCCAAGATTAGTATATTCGTTAATCCACATTCATGGCGCTCTATAAGAAATGACCAATATTTAGATCTGCATGCATTCGACACAAAAAGTGGATTTCGAGATCAATGGTGGAAAGATAATGTGCTTAAACGATGTGCCGAAAAACCTGACGTAAACTTTTTATCAGCTGAGGATCAAAAAGCAGTGTCGTATGAATTAAATGCTTTGACCGAGAAGCTGAGCAACAAAACTGATTATTTTTGTAAAGTCGCAATTGCTTGGTTTAGTAAAAATCCGAAAGATCCCTTGTTGCCAGAAATGATGCATCGCTGTATTCAGATGAGCCGGTATAATAAACATTACGATGCTAAAAGCGATCTAGAGTCATCTTATAGGGTGTTTAAACTACTCCATAAGCATTTTAAGGATGATGTATATGCTAAGAAAACGCCTTTTCATTACTATAGTAAAAAAAAATAGAATTGGTGTTTAAGCTTGGCGTGCGTGATCCTGTAAAAGTAACGATAGCAAGTCATCTTGGTCATTCACAAATACAGTGCACTTATTATCTTTCATATCAACAAATCCGCCTGGAATTGGAAAAACCTTTAGCGATTCTTTTGATTCATCTTGCCAGATAGACACGTGTCCTGCGGTCAGCGCTGAGATAATGGGCATGTGGTCAGCAAGCAAAGTCATCCTCCCCTTTACGCCAGGCAATGATATTTGCGTGATTTCTCCGGCAAAAATGGTGCGTGTTGTTGATAAAATGTTAAAAGAAAAATAGGCCATACTAAAACCAGTTGTTTGTTTTTTATATCCCTACTGTCGCGCGTAATGTACGCTGCGTCAAGTGGGGTTTTGTGTGGCTTGGTGCAGAACAACTTCTTCTGACTCTTTTCCCAACATTGGCTTTAATAAGCGATGCATAACCATTGCAAAAGCACCGTTACCCATTACATTGGCGGATGTTAAAATCGGATCTTGTAGCATATAAATGGTTGCGAGTAGAGATGTAGTTGCCTCGTCTAGCCCTAAATAATCACGCACAACTGGTAAAATAACAATCACACCGCCTCCAGGAACACCTGCAGCTGAGAACTTTACTAAGCAATAGTGTATTGTATAAATCAAAAATGCAGGCCATGTCGGTAAGCCCTGTCCTGACATAAGAAGTAACGCCATTGCTGTTATTGTTATGCTAAGGCCATCCCCCATGAGATGCGAATTAACAGTTGTTGGAATAATAAAATCTGCAAATTCACGATCATCAATGTTTTTCTCTGTTGCGCTCAGTGTTACAGGCATTGCAGCCGAGCTGGACATTGTTGTAAGCCCCGTAATGCCTGCTGGCAACATTTCTCGTAAGCAGCTTATAGATTTTTGAATATTAAAATGACTACCCACATAGTACCAAAAGGCAAGATACGTAATAATTAAAATGCAAATGAACAGGAATGTGTGCGCGTAACCATGCATTAAACTACCAAGCTGTCCGTCACGTGACAATTTAATTACAAAGCCCAATACATAAAGTGGCAGTACAGGGATAAACCCTTTTTTCAAGCCTGCCGTCGCCAGATCGCGCATGAGTAGGCTTTTGATACGCAACGCAGGTGAATGTGTTACCATTGTTAGAAAACCAAAAAACATGCCCGCTATCATTCCGTGGATTGGTTTTATATACTGCCAATCAGGAATAGACCATAAACATTTAACAGTAACAATATTGTCCACAGCAATGCGTGTGATTGCTCCGTCGAAAATAACAGGTAAAACAAGTGATCCAACACCATATGCCGTTAATAGAGTTACAGTATTTGCCGCAATAATTAAAAGAAATGTCAATATTACCAATACAAAGCCACGATTACCAAACGCAGAAAGTGCTGCCCACATGTAACTGAAAATGATAAAAGGCAGAGCGTACATAAGCAGGTCTTTGATGATACGGCTGATGGTGTAGAAAATATCAGCAATCTCCAATGGTATATGTGTGCCAAGCGTAAGCCCTACAATAAGGCATAATATCAATTGTGCTGGAAGGCTTTTGAAAAAATTATAAATGTTTGACATAAAAAGACCTCATATTCCATTTTCGGATAAGTTTGGTTGATTCTTGTTGATTATTTCACCCCTCATACTAGTGTCAAATTTTAGTGTATTCAAGCTTGAATTTCTTTTTATTTAGGATCTTTTTTAATTTTAGTTCGTAAGATGCGGCATTTTTTTCCTTAAAATTTAGTTATTTCGGCAATTTTTGCCTGTCTGTTAACTCTTTGTTTAAAAGTTGTGGGGTATTTTAGTTAATAAGAACACTTTAAAAGGCATGTTTTGTGAACGCCCTTACGGATTTTATAAAAAAAATAGGTTTTGTGCGTGCTGCATCGATTGCTGGCATCCTTCTTGCAAGCATCATTTTTTTTATTATTCTCATTGTTCGAACAAATGAGCCTCAAATGGGCTTGCTGTTTTCTCAAATTGACCCAAGTGATGGTGGAAGAATTATAGATCGTCTGCGCGCACTGAATATACCGATGGAAGTCAAAGGTGAATCAAATCAAATTTATGTTCCTGTTGATCAAGTTGCAAGGTTGCGCATGGAATTAGCGACGGATGGGTTGCCAGCTGGCGGAACAATTGGTTACGAGATTTTTGATAAAACTGACGTTCTAGGAACCACGCACGCATTAATGGATATCAATTTTCTTCGTGCAACCGAGGGGGAAATATCAAAATCTATTCGCACGATTCAAGGTGTCCATTCGGTGCGCGTGCATCTTGTTATCCCAAAGAGAGAGCTGTTTAGCCAAGAAAAATCATCACCAAGTGCTTCTATCATTATCAAAATGAAGGGGTCATCGCGCTTGTCGGTTAACCAAGTTCTATCGATACAGCACCTTGTTGCGTCTGCGGTCCCAGATTTATCACTTGATAAGATATCAATCATCGATGACAAAGGAACGTTGCTTGCAAAAGGCCAAGATAGAACGGAGTTTGGTGTTGATTCTGCTGCTGGTCAGCAAGAAACAAGACAGGCTTTTGAAGGTAAGTTGTCTCGGTCGATCGAGTCGCTACTTGAGCGTACATTGGGGCCAGGTCGTGCGCGTGCTGAGATTAGTGCAGAATTAGATTTTGATAAAGTCACATCAACATCTGTTGAATTTAATCCTGATGGGCAGGTAGCACGTTCAACGCAAAATTCAAGTGAAGGTTCTAATGGAAATGAGGCTTCTGCTGCTGATGCCATCACCGTTCAAAATGCATTGCCTGAAGCTGGGGCGCCTGCGGCTGGAGGCAACCAGAGCAAGAGTCAAGCGACGCGAACAGATGAAAACACATCGTTTGAAATTTCAAATACTACACGTACGCACATTAAAGGGGCAGGCGCTGTTAAAAGACTCTCTATTGCTGTTTTGGTTGATGGCACGTATGAAAAAGGTTCTGACGGCAAAGACACTTATGCGCCGAGAGCAGCTGAGGAAATTACACAAATAACAGACCTTGTTAAGACAGCCGTTGGCTTTAAAGAAGATCGAGGTGACACGGTTAAGATTGTCAATATGCGCTTTAGCGAAACGGTTGTTCCTGACCAGAAAGTTGATTTTGTCACGAAAGCAACAGATGCATTTTTTAGGCCTAAAACAATTGATTTATTGATGTTGCTGGGCGCTGGAGTGCTTTTGTTCCTTGGTTTAATAAAGCCAATGGTCTTAAAGCTTGCTGGGGTAAGTAATGGGACAGAAAATTCAAGAGGCGGTAATCGTGGTGATTTGTTGTCAAACTCAGATGATATGTATGG
>JANRCF010000057.1 GCA_030727085.1 Alphaproteobacteria bacterium
CAAAAGCCCTCATCGAAAGAAACAAATACGAAATCGAATGTAAAGCTTAAGTCAGTTGCTTCGGAATCTGAGTCAAAACCAAAGGTGGCCGCTGTAAAAAAAGAAACAAGCAAGCAAGAAATTTAACATAATAGGATGAAAAAATATGGATTTATACACCATTACTGAACACGTAACACGCCTTACGCAAACTGCACGCGAGCTTATGGATGAGGCTAAACAGCTTGATGGTCTCACAAAAAAAATGATTGAGGCAGGGGGACATACCGCGCAAGATCCTTTTGTTATGGGGCTTACTGTTTTCGTGTTGGCATGTTTTGTAGGGTACTATGTTGTTTGGAAAGTAACACCTGCACTTCATTCGCCGCTGATGTCTGTTACGAACGCGATTTCAAGTGTTATTATTGTGGGCGCATTACTTGCAATGGGGCCGTCTTCAAGCGGTGTATCTGCATGTTTTGGTTTTTTTGCCGTAATTTTAGCTTCCATAAATATTTTTGGCGGTTTTGTTGTCACACAACGCATGCTTAGCATGTTTTCAAAAAAAAAATAAAAGGTTTCAATTATGTCAGCAAGTTTTTCTTCTTTCTTATATTTAATATCATCAGTCTGCTTTATTTTGGGGCTTAAAGGGTTATCTTCAGCTGCCACTTCACGATCAGGTAATTTGTACGCAGTGTTTGGAATGACGATAGCCATTCTTACAACGTTGCTTTCACCAGCTGTAACGCATTTTCAATATATACTGCTTGCAATTATGATTGGCGGCACCATTGGGACTCTTCTTGCTAAAAGAATTGAAATGACGGCACTCCCACAACTAGTTGCTGCATTCCACAGTTTGGTTGGTTTAGCAGCAGTTTTAGTTGCAGCCGCAGCCTTTTATTCGCCTCAGGCATTTGGAATTGGTGCTGTGCAGCATATTAAGACAGCAAGCCTTTTTGAGATGTCGCTTGGTGTTGTTATTGGTGCCATTACATTTACAGGCTCGATTGTTGCCTTTGGCAAATTACAGGGATTTATATCCGGTAAGCCATTACAGTTTGCTCAGCAACACCTATTAAATGCTGTACTTGGCGCGGCGTTACTTGTTTTGATGATTGTACTTATGCTTAGCCAATCGACGTTTGTTTTCTGGATGCTGACTCTGGTTGCACTTGTTTTAGGTTTTTTGCTTATTCTGCCAATTGGTGGGGCAGATATGCCTGTGGTTGTGTCAATGCTTAATTCCTATTCTGGCTGGGCAGCCGCTGGTATCGGTTTCACATTGAATAATCATGTTTTAATTATTGTGGGCGCACTTGTAGGTGCTTCTGGTGCAATCTTAAGCTATATCATGTGCAAAGGTATGAATAGATCAATTATCAATGTGATTTTGGGTGGATTTGGCGGGGATACTTCTGCTAATACGAGTGCGTCAGGTAATCAATTAACTGACAAGCCAATTAAAGCAAGTAGTGCAGAAGATGCTGCATATATGATGCAAAATGCGCAAAATATTATTATCGTTCCAGGCTATGGTATGGCGGTAGCGCAGGCGCAGCATGCGTTACGTGAAATGGCAGATGTGCTTAAGAAATCAGGCGCGCAGGTACGGTATGCTATTCATCCAGTGGCGGGGCGCATGCCAGGGCATATGAATGTTTTATTGGCAGAAGCAAATGTTGATTATGAAGATGTACTTGAATTAGAAGAAATAAATACTGATTTCAGTTCAACTGATATTGCGTTTGTTATTGGTGCAAATGATATTACAAATCCTGCAGCAAAAAGCGATAAAACGTCACCCATTTATGGAATGCCAATCCTTGATGTTGAAAATGCACGAACGGTATTTTTCGTGAAACGCAGTTTGGCTTCTGGGTATGCTGGTGTTGATAATGAATTATTTTATGGTGATAATACAATGATGGTTCTTGGAGATGCTAAAAAAGTTTGTGAAGATATAATTAAGGCGTTAAAGGAATCGGCATGAGATCGAGACTAAATTATCGACTCGCTGCTTTTTCGTTAATTGAACTTTCAGTTGTCTTGGTTATCGTTGGCGTCCTTATGGGAGCCATTTTTAAAGGTCAAGACTTACTTGATATAGCAAAAGTACGCTCAGTCGTTCATGATTTTCAGCACATTAAGGTAGCCATTCATAACTACCAAGATACGTATGGCGCCCTGCCGGGAAACGATCCTAACGCAGAAATGCGTTTTGGTAGTGGAGTTGCTAAAGGCAGAGGAAATGGCCTTATTGAATCAACTGAAAGTACTAGTGTGTGGGTACACTTGCATAAAGCTGGAGACTGGGAATCAACAACGCCACCTACTTCAAAATTTGGTGGAAATTATGATATTGTCTCTTCAGTTGATGAGTCAATGCCAGGTAATTGGATCCGGCTCTCAAAAGACAACGGGCAAGCACTTTTAACACCAAAACAAGTGCAAAAACTTATGTCGAAAATTGATGAAGGGCAAGCGGCAAGCGATTCTTCACAAGGCCTACTTCGCGCAAAAGAGGGGCAGGGCCTTTCAGCTGGGCAATGTGTAAACGGTTCAAATCTCAATCTTGAAATAAAGAATTCAACGTGTGTTGTGTATATGAAGTTATAGTGTGCGATAAATAAAACTGTTGAGTTTTACAATATCTATTTTATCAATATTTTTTCTCACATATTAACTGTTTGTTAATATAAATGAGTCTACTATGTGTGTAGTAAAGATATAACAGATAGGTTTTTATTATGAAGATATCAATTAAAACAGCGGCGCTTTTGACAGTTGCTTTTACAACTTTTTCACCAACAAATGCTGATGCTATGAGTATGCTCGGTAGCTTGCTAGGTACTGCTTCTTCTATGATGGGTGGTCAACCAGGCATGTATTCACAACCAGGCATGTATTCACAACCAGGCATGTATTCACAACCAGGCATGTATTCAC
>JANRCF010000058.1:0-697 GCA_030727085.1 Alphaproteobacteria bacterium
TGTGCCTGCTGCGTTTGCAGCGGATGCTATATGCGAGGCTGCGGATGCAGGGGTTGAATTGATTGTTTGCATAACTGAGGGCATCCCTGTCATTGATATGATTAATGTCCGACGTTATTTAGAGGGTAAAAAGGTGCATCTTATTGGCCCTAATTGCCCCGGTATTATTACATCTGATGAATGCAAGATTGGCATTATGCCTGGTTTCATTCATAAAAAAGGTAAAATTGGTGTTGTGTCACGTTCTGGGACATTGACGTATGAGGCTGTGTATCAAACAACCCTAGAAGGTCTTGGTCAAACAACATGCGTCGGTATTGGCGGCGATCCTGTAAAGGGAATGAATTTTGTAGATGTGCTTGATCTGTTTTGGCAAGACGATGACACAAAGGGTGTGATGATGATTGGCGAGATCGGCGGTCAGGATGAGCAAGAAGCGGCTGATTACATCGCGCATCAAACGAAAAAAGGCAGGGGGAAACCAACGGTTGCGTTTATTGCTGGTGTGACGGCGCCTCCTGGACGGCGGATGGGGCATGCAGGCGCTATTGTTTCTGGTGCTGGCGAGACTGCACAAGATAAGATTGACCATTTCACTAAACTTGGCATAACTGTTGCATCATCACCTGCAAAATTAGGGGCGACAATGAAAGCACTCATGGAGGGAAGGGACGTTGCATGACACAAACGGCACGCT
>JANRCF010000058.1:707-10394 GCA_030727085.1 Alphaproteobacteria bacterium
CGTATCGTCTTAATCCTGCTGATGTAGATACGTCGTGGCGTACGTTCTTTGATCAATTTGGTGACGATATTGAGTCTGAATTGATTGCCTTTCCTATAAGTCGTCAGCGAAATGCACAGAAAAATAAGGGACAAGAAGAGTCAGCAGAGATGCTGGTGCCGGAAGATACCCTTATGTCACTTCGTGCCTTAATGATGATTAGAGCATACCGAGTGCGTGGGCATATGGCTGCGAACTTAGATCCGCTATCCATTGAAAAACCTCGGTATCATCCAGAACTGGACCCAATACGTTATGGTTTTGACGAAACGAATATGGATATTCCCGTATTTCTTGATAATGTCATGGGGATTTCATCATGTACGATTCGTGAAATTGTTGCGAAACTAAAGCCTATTTATTGTGAGAACATCGGCTTTGAATTTGTGCATATTCAAGATGCTGAGCAAAAGTCATGGTTGCAAATGAGGATTGAAGCCGGTCTTGAAGGCGCTTCTAACCACGATAAAAAAGAAACATTGATTCAAGTAATGCGTGCCGAGGCGTTTGAGCGCTTTTTGCATGTAAAATATCCAGGTGCTAAGCGTTTTGGAATTGAAGGCGGCGAGAGTGTGCTTGCTGCGCTTGAGGTTTTGTTGAATCGCTTAGTGACTACCCATTCGGCAGAAGAACTTGTTTTTGGCATGTCGCACCGAGGTCGCTTATGTGTGTTGACAAATTTCATGGATCAGCCCATGCGTTATGTCTTTGCACAATTTAAAGGTGCAGATATCTATCAATACACAAATGATTATTCATCAGGAGATGTCAAATATCATCAAGGATATTCTAGCGATCGTACAATCGGTGATCGGCATATACATTTATCATTATCGGCGAATCCTTCGCATCTTGAAGCTGTCGATCCAGTAACGCTTGGTAAAATTCGAGCTAAGCAATATTTAGGAAATGATACTGAACGATCCAAAATAGTTGGCTTATTGATTCATGGTGATGCAGCGTTTGCGGGCCAAGGGCTTGTGGCAGAGACGTTAGAGCTATCATGTCTTGAAAGCTATGAAACGGGCGGCACTATCCATATTATTATTAACAATCAAATTGGATTCACAACATCACCGCCTATGTCGCGCTCTTCCCCTTATTCATCTGACCTAGCTAAAGTGATACAGGCGCCCATTTTTCATGTGAATGGTGACGACCCAGATGCTGTTGTTGCCGTTACAAAATTAGCAGTGGATTTTCAACAAGCGTTTAAACGTGATGTGGTTATTGATTTAGTGTGTTATCGCCGTCATGGTCATAATGAAGGTGATGAACCAATGTTCACACAACCGGTGATGTACAGAGCTATTGCAAATCATCCATCCGTTGCAACATTGTATCAGCAAAAATTATTGAACAGTGGTGTTTTGAGCGAAGCTGAGTCAAAAACAATGGCAGAGGCTATTGCGCAAGTTTTAAACGAAGAATTTGCTTTGGCAGGACGTCTTGCTGATGAAAAAGCTGAAGAGCGTATCGAGCCAGATTGGTTGAAAGGTAAGTGGAAGGGAATTCGTAGTGTAAACAATGCGAATTCAAAAGATCTTAATATTTCAACCAGCATTAATGTAGCTAAGCTTATACCAGCATTGCAAAAATCATTTGCTATCCCTGATGGTTTTTCAGTTCACCCTAAACTAAAGCGCTTGATTGAACAACGCCTAATTATGCTTGAGGGGGGAGCGCCTCTCGATTGGGGTATGGGTGAAGTTATGACGTTTGCTTCATTGGTAGACGAAGGCTTTCATGTGCGACTGAGCGGGCAAGATAGTAGGCGTGGAACTTTTTCACATCGGCATGCTGCGTGGGTTGATCAAGAAAATGGTCGACAACATGTGCCACTAAATCATTTACGTACAGGACAAGGTTTTTTTGAAGCGATTGACAGTCCACTTGCTGAAGCATCTGTCCTAGGTTTTGAATACGGATATAGTTTGGCAGCGCCTAATAGCCTTGTTATGTGGGAAGCACAGTTCGGTGATTTCGTGAATGGCGCGCAGGTTATGATTGATCAGTTTATTGCGACGTCAGAAGCCAAGTGGCATCGGTTATCAGGGCTTGTTATGTTGTTGCCGCATGGATTCGAGGGTCAAGGCCCTGAACATTCATCAGCACGACCTGAGCGGTTCTTACAAATGTGTTCTCACAACAATTGGCGCATTATGAATTGCACGACCCCAGCGAATTTATTCCACGCATTACGTGGTCAAGTTATGCACTCGTTTAGAAAGCCACTTGTCATATTTACGCCAAAATCACTGTTGAGACATAAAGGTGCAACGTCACCGCTTATTGATTTTGATGAAGGCTCGGGTCTACAAAAGGTGATTGAAGATACGCCAGAAAATATGAGAAGGGCGCGTCGTTTTGTATTTTGTACAGGCAAAGTCTATTATGATCTGTTGGAAAAGAGAAAAGAATTGGATATTCAAGACGTTGCACTTATTCGTATTGAACAGCTTTATCCATTTCCATATCTTGAAATTGAAACACTTTCACGAAAAAATCTTAAGGTTGAAATTGTTTGGTGTCAGGAAGAGCCTATGAATATGGGGGCTTGGACATTTGTTGACAGGCGTCTTGAAAAAGCACTGTATGCGACAAAGGCGCACCATCATCGCCCCCATTATGCGGGACGCGTGGAAGCAGCCGTGCCTGCTGCAGGGCATATGAAACGACATTTAGATGAGCAAGAGAAGTTAATGCTTGATGCGCTGGTTAATCCAGTAAAGACGGTGCATTGGGCGTGATTTAAGGGGTATTGTTTGCTTTCTTCGTCATGGCGATTTTTCGAAGAAAGAGTGGCCATCCAGAAGTTTCCTGGATCACCATGTCGGCTGTAGCCTCCTCGTGATGACGATAATTCTTACGGAAATGTAGTTAGTGAATACAAAAAGGAACGATAGTATATGAGTTTAGTTGAAATTAAAGTACCTGTTCTTGGGGAATCTGTAAGCGAGGCAAGTATTGCTAAGTGGCGCAAGAAAGTCGGTGAAGCTGTCATTATAGATGAAGTTTTAGTCGAGCTTGAAACAGATAAAGTAACGCTGGAAATTACTGCGCCTGCTTCAGGGGTGTTGGCAGTTGTGCGTTATGAGAGAGGTGCAACAGTTAAGATTGGTAATGTGCTAGGCGGGATTGATGTGAATGCGGTGGCTTCGGTTGCTGCACCCACAGTTGCCTCAGTTGCGCCGCCTGTTGCATCAGAAAAAGTAGCTGTGGCATCAATAATCTCTCCTGCTATAGAAAGAAGTGAGCCTATTATGACCGTAAAGAATATTCAGCCAACACCCGAAATTGCTACACATTTATCGCCAGCTGTCCGTAAGCATCTTGGTGATAACCAGTTGAATGCAGCAAATGTTAAGACGAGCAGTCCAGATGGACGGCTGTCAAAAGCAGATGTGTTGAATCATGTGCAAAATGCAGGGCAAAGAAATGTAGCTACTGAGGCTGCTGCACCTAATTCTCTGCAAAGTGATGATCGCTTAGAGGTGCGTACACCGATGTCTCGCCTTCGCCTTCGTGTGTCGGAACGGTTAAAGTATGCGCAGAACACAGCCGCTATTCTAACGACATTCAATGAAATTGACATGACGGCTGTCAAGCAGTTACGTGATCGCTACAAAGATGTGTTTGAAAAGAAATATGGGATCAAACTTGGTTTCATGTCGTTCTTTGTAAAGGCATGTACTCAAGCGCTTAAAGAAATTCCAATGGTGAATAGTCGTATCGAAGGTGATGAGATCGTTACCAATAACTATTGTGATATTGGGGTCGCAGTGTCTGCGCCGACAGGTCTTGTTGTGCCGGTTGTACGCGATGTTGATCTACTGGATTTAGCTGGCATTGAACGTGCTGTGGCTGAGTATGGCAGACGAGCAAAAGATGGTAAGTTGACAATGGAAGAGATGAGCGGCGGAACGTTTACCATTTCCAATGGCGGCGTATTTGGATCATTGTTTTCAACACCGATTATCAATCCTCCGCAATCTGCTATTTTGGGTATGCATAAAATTCAAGATCGTCCGATGGCGATCAATGGTCACGTTGAAATTCGTCCCATGATGTATGTAGCGTTGTCGTATGATCATCGCTTGATTGATGGCCGTGAGGCCGTGACGTTTTTGGCAACGATTAAGGATTGCATTGAAAATCCTGGACGCTTTTTGTTGGAGATCTGATAATCTGGAGTTTTTACAAACAACATTTTATTCCTTTGCTTGCATGAATTCCCAGTGGTCACTTTTATATGACCTCCGGGGATTATGAATAAAATCTTTAAATGCTAAATCTTGTGCTCAAATCTTTAACCTGCTCCTCGTTAGCATTAGGTTCAGCCCCTTAAGGATATAATTTGTTATAAAGTGTCATAAAAGAAGGAAAGATTTATGGCGCGTTAATTTATTGCCGATGCGATATGGTCTGAGTTACAGCCATTGTTTCTCATTCCTAAAGGGCGCCATGGCAAGATGATCGTCAATTCATTGAGTCAGCGTGTTGGTTATCACTCCATTTCCCACAAACCAGTCGCGCACTCAAAGACTTTTGTAAAATCAATTTTCATTGAATCTGCATTCTGTAGAATTGTACGGTGTGTTTCAGATGGGTTCTTGTATTTAATAGAATTAAAAAGATTTGCCGCCTCGGGGACGTATTTCATTAAGAGAATGAATTCAGGCGTCAAATCTGCGTTCATATCCTCAACTAACATCCTTGCTACCGATTCTAATGGCTTTGGTTCTCCTAATCCAGGCTCAAAATAGATGCAATCTCGATCATTAGTCATAATTATATTAATACCTTGAAAAGTACTGGCTCTATGTTTAATACGGTATATTGGCATTTCTCCATATTTTATATTTATAGCTTCAATCAATAAAGGAAAGGAGACATTACATGAAAAATAATTTGGGTCAGTAAGCTGCTCTAGATATAACCATGATCCCGCGCCCACACAATTATCTTCATCCGTTAATTTTTTTAAAAATGAATTAGAAATAATATCAAGGCATCCTCTAGATTTTGTTTTATCCATTGTTATGCTGCATACATTATTAAATAATTCATCATTCCCTATGACGGTTCTAATGCCTTGTAAATAGGTAAGATGTGTTGCTAGCGTACACTCAATAATATGTTTTTCTCCGGCGGGCGGAGCTAATATGCAATCTAGAGCGCGAGAAACCGATACGTTTCTCTTAACACGCCAATTCCATGCATTTTTCACGTCACCATTTAGGGGATGATCAAAAAAATCATGAGGAGGAACAGGGAGTTCATTTCCAGGTCTTATATATCTGCTTGTTTCATTCAGTTGGCACATATATTGCTGCATTCCTTCAACGAAAATCTGTTCTTGCTCTGGACTTAGCCCGTATACGCCACTTGCGTTGGAAGCTGATTCAAAACATACATTAAAGATGCATGCAAGAACTATAAATAAAAATCTTATATTATTCACGGCATTCTCTTATATTATTTATTTTCTGATATTATACATATAAAACAAAAAAATATGTTTTAATATAAAAATAAATGAATAATTAGTATTTTTAATAAATAATTATTTTTTGCTATGTTAGACACCAATTATTTTACAATCCAGCTGTCAGCATGTTCGCTTGATATTTGGGTGCAGGGCTAATCGCAAGGTTTGTTAACGTCTTGAAATTCAAGCTAACTAAAAAGCTGGTGTCTGGTTTGATGTCGCGATCATAATATCCAGATCGATAAACACCTAAATCAACTGAAAAACATTCATCGTCATAGGTGGCCGCAAAATAAGTTGCAAGGGATGCTTCGTCAGTGGCACGTTTTAAGTTCCGAATTTGACCAACTGATAAGCGCCACGTATCTGTGATTTGCGAAGAGACATGCATGTTCAGCTGAGAAATATAGCTGGTGTTATTAAGTGTTGCGCGTTTATTCAAGAATACATAAGCACCATCAATTTTAAAGATCGGTTCACCCACACTTGCTCCAAGTTCGGAATAACGGATGACTTTGAAATTGGGGCTTGTTGCCATTCGATAACGCGTTGATAGCCAGGAAGCCGGCTTTGCTTTTAAGCGCATAATAATATCTGACGTCGCTTTATCCTCACCAAGTCCAGTTCGAACCACCTGTTGGTTATCAAGACGTTTTGATTGCCCTAAGAATAAGCTAACATTGCGTTGTTTGCTAAATCGAAGTTCATTTTCAAGCCCTGCAATACCACGTGTGCCTGTATCAACGCGGTCAATTCCATCAAAACGGTTTGGCAAGAATAGACTTGTATCATCTAATTCAAAGGCCATAGAGTCTTCATTTGGAATGTGTCTGTTGTTGATATTAAGTGGACTAGATACAATCATTGCTTGTGGCTTTACAATCCAGTTTGCAAGATCCATTCGTTTCTGAAAAGGCCATTGCCAATCAAGACTTCCTTGTGGGAAGAGACGCACGTGGCGATGCTCAAGCTGATGTTTAGGTGCATTTGCCGTTGCTTCTGTGTCAAAATAGCGCCTCATCATGTAAAAGTCTGCGCGTGCCTGTCCTTGTAATGTAATGATTTGACCATGTGGTAAAACCCACGGGCGTTTCCACGAGGCACCATTTGATATGCGGTACATTTCTGTTCCTGATCTCCCTGGCACAGATTGGTGGCGAAATAAAGCAAGAACGCCCCCTTCGATGGCAGCGGAGCCCCCAATGATTGGTGGTTCTGCTTGGTAGTGATACGTGGCTTTCGGCAAGATAATAGGCGTGGTTTTTGGAGCATCTGTTTGAAAGGCATAGGATTGCACATCAGCATAACTATCATTTGAGAAGTGTTGCCATGCTACGTTTGAACGTAAACTTTGGTTGTTCTGCATGAATGGAGAGTGCCGAACAAGACTATATCGTTGCAGATATGTTGTATCACTTGCGCGATTAAGATCAATCTTGATACGTTGATTGTCATTTATATCAACGCGTGATCGAGCGGAAATATTCCACCGATCGGGCTCTGGTGGACGTGGGCCATTTGGCAGCAACTGACCCGCTGGAGGAGCAGGGGGCAAGTCTTTTGTTTTTGTATAACTGCCTGACGTGCCCATGTAACCATCACGAAAGCGTTGGCGATATTCTGCTTGTAAAATACCCGATTGTTTTGATGTCATAACAGGGGTAATTGTGATGTCTTTTTGATCAGAAATTGTGTAGTAAACAGGTACACCAAAAACGTATCCAAGATCGTTGTTATGCCCATAGACTGGCAATAACATTCCAGATTTCCGTTTTATTGTTGGGTCTGGATGCGAAAAATAAGGGGAGTAAAAAACAGGGACACCTTTAATTTCGAGGCGCGTATTTGTATATTCAATAGTATGTTCTTCTTTGTTGTGAATAATTTTTTCAGCTTTTAATTGCCATACAGGTTTTTTAGCGCTGCAAAATGTACAAGGGGTATAGTCAGCATCTTCCATTGTTGAGAGGATATCATCTACGCGGTAACCTTGTGCGGCATGGATTGTTGCCTTTTCTTTGGTTAACATTGTGAATGTTTTAATCGTTCCCGTTTTAAAATCATGGCTTAAAGTGAGTTCGTCGGCATAAATTAGGTTGCCGTCAATATCGTGATAAGTAATTTTTGTTGTGTCTTTGCCATAGGCAGTAATTTGATTGTTTTTAGTTTCATAAACGACTTGGTAAGCATTTAATAAGCGTGTTCCTTTAAGGGTTTTTTGTGTTAGAACCACATTGCCTGTCGCCGTTACTTTTTCTTTTTCCGCGTCATATTGAACAAGATCTGCTTTTAGGTCGACAGGAATATCATTTGCAGATAGATTCGTTGCTATTATTGTCATTAGGAGGAGCGATAGCGACGAGGTAATCTTATAAAGTGCACTTGTAATGTGAGATTGCCACGCCTTTAGGGAATGCTCGCAATGATAAAATATGTTGTACTTTTCCATATTATGAATTCTCTTCTGCATGCATTAAATATCCTACACCAAGAAGACCTGTGACAAGTGGAGGTAACCATGCAGCCCAAAATGCTGCTAAGCGGTCGCCAAGGCCATATGCATGTATGATATTATTAAAAAAATGAATTAGAAAGCCACTTATTAGTGCTAGCCCGATGATTCGCCCGGTTGCATGATAACGTGGGTTTGGCAAACAAAACCCAACGGCTAAAACTGACATAACACCAAGTAAGGCAATTTCAGCCCATAAACGGTGCCAGTAAACTTCGTATAATACTGCAGACATACCATTTTTGCGTTGTTGCTCTATGAATGCTGGAATACGCCAAAAGGGGAGCTGGTTTGGTTGAATTGTGCTTCGTTGAATTTTTTTAAGAGTGAGATCAGTTGTGCGATACTTTTCTTTGTCAATTTCTAGAGCGGCGCCTTCACGCCATGTATAGACTTCTTTTAATAGCCATTTACCATCCATCAAGGTTGCTTCTTTAACATCAATGCGTCGTTTGAATCCATCTTTTAAATCAAATTCATAAAATGTTACATTTTGAAATGTTCTGTTATGCAGGGAAAATGAATCGGCGTGAAAAATTGTTTTTTGATCATTTTCAATCGTTTTCAACCAGAAACCAGTATGTGATATGGTGAGGTGTTGTTGATTGTGTTTGAGTATTCTCTCTTCTAGTGCATTGTGTCTTGAATTAAAACTTGCTGCAATTGGATTGAGCACAAGCAGGCTGCTTGCACCGATCATAATAGCTGTTATGCAAAGACCTAGTGCTAATTGTCCACCAGATACTCCCATGGCTCGTAATGCTGTTATTTCATGTAGCTGATTAAGGCGCCATAAACTTAGTAAGCTTGCTAAAAATACAATAAAGGGCAACAGTTCAATAAAACGTTGAGGTAAAACTAAAAGAGTTAATTCAAATATAATGCTGAGGGAAGCGTTCGGATGACTCATAACACGGCGTAATAATTCAATTGTTTCAAAGAAACCAACAATTACAAGCAGTGCAAGTGCTGTAATGCCAAGCCAAACTAAGAAATTCCTTGAAACATAAACGTTAGCTGAGCTGCTTAAGTAGCGTAGAGGATTCATACACGATCCTCCCAGGAGAAACGTTGTTTAAGTGCTATTCCGCTTTTATTCCAGTTTATTAATAAATCTTTTGATAAATACCAAAAGCCAGCAATAATGCCGCCTGCAATTAAGCTGTATGCAAGCCATAATAATGGTGAAAAACGAACGCTTCCATGAAGTAATCCCATTGTTAATAGGTGGATAAAGAGAATGCTGCCGGCAGCAACAACAGGAGTACTTTATTCCTGTTGTGGAAGTTACTGGTTGCAACAGCAGGAATGCTCCGTTATTGCAGTTGGTCCGTATTGTGATCACATGATGCTTTTGTAAACAAGGATGTTTTGATGATATAATAAATGATACTTTGATGATGTACCAACAAATTCAATGTGCATTCAAGGATGATGCTTTTGATAATATAACAATGAGTTAAATGTGCAACGAATGCTTGATGCAATAGCCATCATATTACCATGTCGAATACAACGATTTCACCATGTACTCGCATATATATATGTAAACACATTATATTCTCATGCTGGAATGAAAAACTTCATGTCGAAAAATAATATCATTATCCACACGCACAGAAAGGATGAAAATTTTTAAATCATA
>JANRCF010000059.1 GCA_030727085.1 Alphaproteobacteria bacterium
GGAGTAAAGTGTTAAGATGATGAAACTGACACAGTTCACTGAACACTCCCGTCGCAGGTTATTATAACAATTTTCTTAACTCAATAACTTCTAACCAGCCATTTGTTTAAACGTATCCGCGGATGGCATACCATATTCACGCAGCAAGGTAATGCTAATGCGGCGATTTGATTCTGCAAATGGATCCTCTCGCACAAACGGATCCGTCGCTTCTTTCCCCATGACTGATTCAAAACGTTTTGCATCAATATTAAATTCCTCTAACGTGCGACGCGTTGCATTGGCTCGGTCTGCTGACAATTCCCAATTACTATATTTACGTGCTCCCACAAAAGGATGTGCATCAGTATGCCCCGATATCACAAGCGCATTCGGCATTTTTTCAATCAAATTTGCGACCGTCTTAAGCAATTGTTTTGTAAGCGGCGTCATGGAACTACTACCCGACGCAAACATCGATCGCTTATCTTTATCAATCAGCTGAATACGAAGACCCTCTGGCCTGTTTTCAAGAATAAGATGTGGCGCCAAACCTTTTAATTCCGGATTTTTCTGAACAAGATCCTTAATCGCACCAGATAAATCTTTTAGTCTTTCATTCTCTTCCATCTGAAGTCTTTTAATGGCTTCTTGTTTTTCCTTTGATTCAGCTGTTGCCTTATCAATTGCTTTCTGCTGTTCCATTTTCTTATCAGACAGTGCATTCGTGATAGAACGTTCGTACGTTGTCGCTGCATTGCTTTCTTTAATTGCAGCTGCTGCCTGATTCAACGCTTTTGCCTCAGCGACCTTCTCCGCCGCTTGAGCTTTTGCTATTTTAATTTCATGCAGATCTGTTTTGACAATTTTCACAATCGTTTCATTTATTTTTTTTGTCTCTACCCCCGCTGGTTCTGTTTTGGCGGAATCAATTTTTGCAGGCTCGACCTTAGGCTGCTCTGCCTTAGCAGGTTCGACTTTAGACGAGTCAATGTTAGCTATCTCTGATTTTGCAGGCTCTCCTTTAACCTGCGTTATTTTAGCTTGCTCTGCCTCAGATGCTTGGGCTTTATTTACTTCTGCGGCTGCATTTTCAACAAACTGGACAGAATCATTCATTTTTACTTTTTCACTATTCGTTGGATCAACCTTATCTTTCTTGGCCGCATTTAACACATCTAAACTAACGTCTTTTTTATCCTGAAACTCTTCTTGATGCTTGCTATTTACAACATCAACTTCAATTTCGGTACTTTCTGCACGTTCTTGCGTGCTTTTTCCACTGCTATTATTAGGATTACTTAAATTAACACCACCCAACAATCCAGCACTGCCATTTTTTGCCTGCATGTCAATAATATTTGGAGCAAAATAATCAGCGATACCCTTTTTTTGATCTTCGTTCGTAACACTAAGCAACCACATAAGCAAAAAAAAGGCCATCATCGCCGTTACAAAGTCTGCATATGCAATCTTCCAACTGCCACCATGCGCCTCATGTGGCTTTTTCTTAGCCCTCTTTTTAATGATAATTATTGGTTTATTATCCATAACTAAATATCGCCTAGCTGCTGTGTCGCTATTTCCAACTCATCAAAGCTTGGTCGCTGATGCTCGTCCAGTGATTTGCGTGCAAACTCAACAATAATAACGGGGGCACATCCATTTAAATAGGCAACGATGCTTGATTTGATGCATAAGATATATTTCTGATCAGACTCAACTACACTTTTTAACGACTGAGCCATCGGGGCAATAATACCATATGAAATCAAAACGCCGGCAAAGGTTCCAACCAAAGCACCACCAATTAATTGCCCAAGTATTTCAGGCGGCTGACTGATCGATCCCATCGTATGAATTACACCAAGTACCGCTGCAACAATTCCAAGCGCTGGCGTACCATCTGCCATTTTTTCAATTGCTGATACGTCACAATGGTCTTCATGCATTATCCCGTCAATTTCCTCCATCATCAGGTCGTCCATTTGATAGACATTCTCGCTGCCCATAGTCAACAGGCGTAAATAGTCACATAAAAATGTTAACGCAATATGATTTTTTAAAAATGAAGGGAAACGTTGAAAAATAGTCGATTCAGTTGGCGACTCGATATGCGCTTCCAGTGATAGCATGCCCTTTGACTTTGCCAATTTAAATACACAGAATAAAAGACACAGCAATTGTAAATATTCTTTTTTGTGATAAGTTGGCCCTGAGGCAATACGCTTTAAATTTCCGACGGTACGCCCTACAACAGTTGACGGGTTAGCAATAATAAATGCACCAACTGCAGCGCCTAGAATAATCAAATATTCATATGGTTGCCATAGAACGTGAAGATGCCCTCCAGTGGCTACATAGCCAATTATAACGCACCCTATAACAATCAATAACCCAATTAATAATTTCATAATCATTCATGACACTAATTTCTTAATTCTAGTGTACGTGCCATTTATTAGTGATTCGTTAATTTTAGAATGTTCTACATAAAATTAATTGGGAGTTGGGAATTTCTTCGTTATTGTGGAAAATGCAGGTCCCTACTATCTTTCATTAACACCAGAATACGATACATGCGTCATTCTAATCTATTCTTAGTTAATATTAAAATAATATCAAAAATAATAAAAATTTTATTTTAATTTATATAAAAAACTTTGACATACACACAGAATCTAAGATAAAATTCCATCTAGTTGCTAACTTGTTTAATTCCAACAAAAGGATATTTTTATGCGCATTTCCCTAACACAAACAATCCTACTCAGCACAGCTTTATTCACGATAAATTTGCCACTTTCAGCGATGGAAGAAACGGATAGAAAAAGCAAAGTCGCTGCCAGTGCCGCTACTGAAATCCCTGCAAAAGAATACTCTTTTCTAAAGGCATTGGGCATTCCAACACTGGTCGACGGATCAACTGCGGATCGTATATTAAATCAAACACTTGCCCTGCTCACAGATGAAGCTGCAGTCAGTGCAAGAGCAGAAATTCAAAGCACAGGCAAAGACAAATCTGAAGAACTATTAGCTAGCACAAACCTAACTAGCAGTGTAACTGTGCTTGACCAAACCGTTGCAAGCCTTGATGATCTTGAAGAGCAATTTAATGCGTATAAATCCTCAAAAGTCACGCTTCCTTTACCCAAATCAGTCACGAATGAGGTCTCTACCAATCAAGAAGAAATTAATGCTCTTTCTCTGACTTGGAAATCTTCATCCACTGGCTGGTTGGATTCAATAACGAGCACCTTCACACCTTCAGAATTTAATGTGCCTTACCAAGCATTATTTGATGATCTATATGAATTAACAGAACCAAGTTCCATCCAAATTGCATTAACACGAATAGATAATGCAAACAAAGCCTTTGGAGAAATAATCACTAAAAGAAGACAAGCTGTAGCAGAATTTGTAAAACGAAATGGCACCACACCAAGCAGCGCGGGTATCATTCAACGATCTACACAAGATTTATTAGCACTCAAGATTAAAGAACAAAATCGTTTCAAACGTGCACTATTTGATTTCATATTAACACGTGAATTGTTCTTTAAGTTAAGTGAGGATAAAAAAACGTACCAAGAAATAATTAACGCCAATGCTGCAACAAAATCCCTTATCCCAAGCCTAACAGCAGGGCAGCAAGATTCAGAACAATTAGCCAACAATAATATACCTTACATCTGTAAAGCACTCTTACAGCTTGAAGCATTTATCAAAAGTACTTACTCATTTTCGCGAAGCTGGCTTCCGACAACAACAAATAAAATTGCGATAGGAACACGCACAGCTACAAAGCAAAAACGCTTAAATATGACTGGCATAGATACTTTGCCTGATAATGTGTTGATGACATTATTATTTAATACACCAAAAAGTATTGAAATTAGGGATGAAAGTACGACTGAAAATGCAGGAACCGAGAAAAAAATTGACCCAGCCATTGTAGAATCAATCAAAAACTATATGGAAATTTTATTGTCAGATTCTTATGCTCTGCAAGATGCAGTTATTGCAAATCGCATTACCTATCTAACTACAGAAGAGGTATTAGCAAGATCAGCATCCCGCCCTGACTTACAAGCAGATTCAAAACCAAGCGGTGATGGCGTCACGAAGGGCGCCAGCGAAGAGAAAACAGTTGAAATCAAAGAAAATGAACCATTTTCCAGCGCTATAGTCTTTGGTGAAGATGGAACAGAAGGTAAGACACCTTCTGATCTCGCAAGGCCAAAAGAAACTAAACCAAAGAAAAGGAAAGACAAAGAATCAACAGTCAGTAATGATGGCGGCAGTGTAGAAACAGCTACTGCTCACAAATAAATCATTCTGTATATCTTTTCCAACTTACCCGTTCTAAACAGCGGGTAAGTTTTTTTGTGTTATACGCAGAAGAACAGTTTTTCTTAGGTTTAACCGGAGGATCCACAAATACATGGACCCTGCGATCACGTCGCATGGAAACTCAGGGACTTCTCTTCAAACATCCACATTTAATTGGACTTCTCCGCTACATTTGATTAGAATTTATCTTATTTGCTTGCTCTGAAAGGCACGATCTTCATGACGACTGGTTTTACAAAAATTTTCTCTGCGCTTGCGCTAGTATCGCTCCTTATTGGGTGTAAAGATGATAAAAAAACAGAGGCTGGGAAAAATGCCACCCTAACAGTTGCCGTGTCAGCAGACTATCCGCCGTTTGAATACTACAAAGATGGCAAAATAGTTGGCTTTGAAATTGATCTGATGAACGCCATTGGAAAAGAATTAAAACGCGACGTGACATTCCAAGACTTGCCATTCGAAAGCATCCTTGGCGCATTGCAATCAAAGCGTGTTGACCTTTCAATTTCGTGTTTAAGTGCAACTCCAGAACGTGCAAAAGTCGTTGATTTTTCTGTGCATTACAATACATCAAAGACCGTTCTTATTACAGATGACGTGTCTATTAAAAGCATGAATGACCTTAAAGGAAAAACTGTTGGTGTGCAGCTTGGCTCAACAAACGAAATTTGCCTGAAAGAATGGTTACCAAAAGTTGCAGGTATGAAAATGCAGTCCCTCAGCAAGGTACCTGATCTTATTCAGAACTTAAAAGTAAAACGTATTGTTGGAATTGTTCTAGGCGAGACCGAAGCGTATGCTGTTATGAATGAAGTCAAAGGACTTCAGATGATTGACATACCAAACACTGAATTTTCATCGGCCATAGCTTTTCCAAAAGGATCAGCGCTTGTTGCCTCTGTGAACCAGGCCATTCAGAAAATGCAGACAGATGGTTCGCTTAAAGCGCTGCAAGATAAGTGGCTCAGAGGGAAAGTGAATGCTTAGCTCTAGCCTTAATTTTGGTGCCATACTCCCCTCGCTTCCCTATATTTTAGAAGGGGTCATTGTCACTTTAAAATTCACCCTGATATCAATTTCATGCGGATTACCGCTTGCTGTCTTATTAGCTGTATTTAAAGTTGGAAATGTTCCTCCACTAAAGCTTTTTGCAAATGCATATACATCTATTTTCCGCGGCACACCACTATTGGTGCAACTTGCACTTATCTTTAATGCTGTTCCACATTTAACTGGATACAACATTACCGCATTCGAAGCTGGTGTGATAACGTTCTCGTTAAACTCGGCAGCCTATGCATCTGAAGTGATTCGTGGGGGCATACAATCCATCGATATTGGGCAATGGGAAGCTGGACATGCCCTTGGATTATCACGTTTTCAAACATTTTATCACATCATTATGCCACTTGCTATTCGTACAATTTTGCCGAACTTAGTAAATGAATTCATTAACTTGCTTAAAGAGTCAGCGCTTGTTGGAACCATTGGTGAAGCTGACTTACTGTATCGCACACGTGTTGTAGCTGCCGAGAAATTCTTGTATTTTGAACCATTCATTTTGGCAGCTGTTATTTACTATATTATGGTGATCATCATTTCCTTCTGCGCAAAACGCCTTGAAAAGAACCTATCGTATGCTTAATGTCAATGCACTCACCGTAACCATGCAACGCAATCCATCAAAACGTATTTTGGACAACATTACGTTTGATGTTAAAGATGGTGAAATCCTTGCCATTCTGGGACCCTCTGGTGCTGGAAAGACAACACTACTTCGCTGCTTAGCTCTTTTACATCAGCAAACTTTGGGTACGATTACTTTTAATGAAACGCCTATTGATACATTAGCTGCTGGACAAATTGGCATTGTTTTTCAAAGCTTTAATTTATTCCCGCACTTAACCGTTATTGAAAATATGCTACTTGCGCCAACATGCCACAAGAAAGGTGCAACTGAAGCTTTACTTGATAAGGCACAAGCATTATTGGCACAGTTTGGCCTTACTGCACATGCAGGTGCGCATCCACATAATCTTTCAGGCGGTCAAAAACAACGTGTTGCCATTGCGCGCGCGTTAATGATGGATCCACCCGTGCTATTGTTTGATGAGCCGACTTCTGCTCTTGATCCCGAACTAATTAATGAGGTATCCGAGATTATTAAAGCGCTCCGCCAACCAAAACGTGTGATTCTAGTTGTGACACACGAAGTGCGGCTGGCGCGTCATGTTGCTGATCACATTTTGTTTTTAGATAATGGTGTGTTGCTGGATAATGTTTCGCGGGATGTGTTTTTTGGTGAATCTGGCGATGGATTATCGCCGCGCGCGCAGACGTTTTTGAGTAATTTAAGTTAGTATTTCTGACATTCAACCACGTACATATCTCTCTTAGTTTCCCTCTGGCTTGACCAGAGAGCCCTACGGATCCTATGATCAAATCACAAGAAAACTAACGATATGATATATGCTCGAACAACGCCTTAAAAATCACATAAACACATACGGAGCAGTCCCCGTTCGCGAATACCAAGACCTCGTTCTTTTCGATCCAACTGGCGGCTATTACGCTAATGCACAGGTCATTGGGCGCCAAGGTGATTTCATTACAAGCCCTGAAATCTCTCAGGTTTTCGGCGAAATCATCGCACTTAGTTTTATCAATCAATGGCATCAAATGGGCCGTCCAGATAAGGTTCTTTTGATTGAACTCGGGCCTGGGCGTGGCATATTTATGGCCGATATGATTCGCACATTCAAACAATTTGGCGATTTTTCGAAAACACTTACCATTTATTTAGTTGAGGTCTGCCCTGCCCTCATGCAACAGCAAAAAGATCTACTTGGTGACACAATAATACATGTACCAACATTAACTGCTGCACCTGAATCAGATGTCACATTCATCATTGCCAATGAATTTTTTGATGCATTACCCGTTGAGCAATTCATATTTGATCCCCTTACAAAAATACGCCAGACACGTCTAATTACGCACAACACAAAAGATGGTTGGCACTTCATACCTCACGCACCGCATGAACAAATCATTGAAACATCGGAAGCATCACTAAACGTTGCAAGCGAAATCAAGCGGCGCCTTGTGCATGGCGAAGGCATGGCCATCATTATTGATTATGGTGATAACTGCGAACAGCGAACAGGCGACACCCTACAAGCAGTGCATAAGCATCAACGCGCATCAGTCTTTGATCACATGGGGCAAGCAGATCTCTCACACCATGTTGATTTCAAAGCACTTCAGCAGCTTATGGAGCCGCTAACGAGCACATTCATCACACAAGGTGAATTCCTTATTGAAAATGGAATTAACGAACGTACTGAATTTCTTGCACAAAAGCACACTGATATGGCAGCTAATTTACGCACAGGGACAATACGACTAACAGCACCTTCTGCGATGGGTTCATTATTTAAAGTTCTTACAATTAAGCATTAAGTGTTCTTTTATATTTTCCAATGGTGAAAATTCAAAAATCACGGTATTCTAAAATGACCCTTAAAGTATTAGAAATCTTTTTATATGCCGCGCACACTTATTTGCATGCTCACTCTCCTGCTATTTTCACTCTGCCCAACCTTTGCGGCTAACTTATCAGAGCCTATAAAGCAGCTCACCCAACAAATTGCACGACTCATCAAAACAAAGAAAATCCCGGGCTGCGCCATTGCCATCGTTGAACAGGATAAAATTGTTTATATGAAGGCATTTGGTGTGCGAAAAATGGCAAGAGGAAAAAGGCGCGAACCTATTAATCTTGACACAGTCTTTCAGCTTGGGTCGATCTCAAAGCCTATTACAGCAACGCTCATCGCTATTTTGCAAAAGCGAGGAACACTGAATATTGACCAGCCAGCCAGAGTGCACCTGCCTTGGATAAGCTCTAACACGACACCCCGTCATTTACTGAGTCACACCAGTGGTTATATTCGCACTGGCTGGAATAATAAAATAGAGGCAAACACCCCACGCATCACACTTGTGCGTGACTTATCTGCGCACCCCCAAAGCATGCCTGGTGAAACATTTGACTATCACAATCTAGCTTTTAGTTTGCTTGAAGACATCCTCATGCATGCCACAAAATCCCCATTCGAGAATCTTTTGCAGCGCTATCTTTTCACGCCACTTGGGATGACAAGTACAAGCTGTGGATATCGTCCCTTTGAACATAATCAAAATAAAGCGTGGCCACATCAAATTACTAAGAAAGGGGCACTTGTAGCAAGCTCGACTTTGTCGCAATTTTACCATGCACATGTGCCATCCGCTGGCGGCATGAATGCCAATATTCGCGATATGGCTAATTTCTTATTATTGCAACTCAACGGACAAGCAAATTTAATTGACGCAGAAGATCTAACGATTTTCCATACCCCTACAACAGCAACAAAAGATGCACTTGCATGGTTTAGGAATGAAGCTGCTGGCATAAAAGTAAACGCTTGGTATGGGCTAGGTTGGCGCATTGTTGATATTGACGATCGCCGCATCGTGTATCATGGTGGCTGGCTTAAAGGATTTAAGAATTTCATGGCATTTTTGCCTGATCGCAAAGTAGGAATCATTATTTTGCATAATAGCGAGGGTAACTTTTCAAAAAATGAAGCTATCCGATTTTTAAGAAAAATTGGTTAGATTGTTGTTTGCTCGATTTTTTATAATTATCACCGCCCATACTTCGCGAATCCTCGGACTTAATCCGAGGATCTCTATAGTATATTGATGCAGCTTATCGCCACACCCTACGTATTTTCCTTTGAAGCTTTATAGATCTTCGGATCAAGCCCGAAGATAACAAGTTACTACGTTGGCTTTAGCTCATTTTCTTTGCGACGATCATTTATCTTTTTCGCAAGTGCTTCCTGTTTTTGAAAAAAGACACTACGCATACCCACGTAAAAATCATTCGACATACGCTCAAGATCACGAAGTGGCCCAAGCACTTGACGACGACGCTCAAGCGCTTCAAGGCCATAGATTGCTTGCAACACAAGCCATTGCTGTCTGTGATGATTGTGCGCGCGGTGCTTATTACGTGCAACGTAGTAAAATGGATTGATATAGTAGTCGCCTGCTTTTCCAGCTGTATCACGGAATGATGATGGGCCTAACACTGGCAATACAAGATACGGACCTGTACCGACTCCCCACGTTGCAAATGTCTCATTCATCGTTGTTGTTGCTTTTGGCAATCCCATGCCATCTGCAGCATCGATCAAGCCAAAGATACCAATTGTTGTGTTAATTATAAAGCGTGCTGTCGTGCGACCTGCACGTTCACCTTCACCTTGCAATGTGTGGTTGATAGCCCCGACTGGCTCAAACGCATTGCCTACAACATTGCGCACTGCCTCTTTTGCCGTATCATGCACCACGTCCTCATAAAGCGCTGCAATAGGCTTTAGAATCAAGCCATCGATAATACGGTTAAAACCAAATGTAATGCGGTTGATTGGTTCAAGCGGATCTGGTTCGTCTAAAACTTCATCATCATCGTCATCATCCATGATCTTCTTTGCAGAACTTGATTTTTCACTGGGCTCTTGCTTTTTCGTTTGTGTTGCGCCCTTTTCAGCATACACAAGCTCTGAAAAACATGCATGCGTTAAAAGAAAAGCACATATAATACGCATAGTGAGTAAAAATGGCGCCATATAATTTTTATCAAACCTCTTATAATTTCATTAAAAGACTACAAGAATGTTTCATAAAATAAAAGAGATAATTGGTAAAATCTTATCTTTTTTGCGACACTAGACACTAAACGTGTGTCCTATACATACTGTAATTGCATCTTGAAGAGAGTTACTCCATCATTTGAGCACGAG
>JANRCF010000060.1 GCA_030727085.1 Alphaproteobacteria bacterium
CATTTTTAATGAAGGTTAAAATGTTTTCTAAGTACCATTTTTTGTCTATTGTAGCGACGTCCTAATTCACCAGATAACAGAATGCCTGAGATAAGTAAGGCATCGAGTAAGCATAAGAATGGCAGCAAAATTCGCTGGTGTGCCTCAGATCTAAAACGACGTCTCATATCTTCCAGAGTTGATGCGTCTGGATTGAGTAATTGTCGAATTGATTTTTCAGGCGCACGCTCTGGTCGTGATTCAGAGCTTGAAATTGCATCTGTTAAATCATAGACAAACTCATCAAACGAGAAGTGCGCGTATTGTCTCGTTGATGGTGTGTAATCTTGACGCATTCCTTTTTTGAGTAAAAACAAAAGACGATCGCTGCTTTTAAATACCTGGCCTGTTTCGGCTAATGTCGTGTGCGCCGGTTGCCCATTTTTTGCAGGTTGATAAATGAATATCCCAGGCAATTCATCTTTGTCGTTATGTTCACGAACGTAAAGAGTGAAGCCTTTGGATGTATTAAATGATCCTTCTCTAAGAAGTGCGCCAGAGAAAGCGCTTCGCATAACATGTTCTTGTTGTTTTAGTTTTTGAAAAGAGGCTGGCACGATGGTAATATTTAGGAACATTAAAAAGGTGAAAAGCCCGCTTGCGAGTGATAAAATGGGCAAAGATAATCGTAAATTGCTAATACCAAGCGACCTTAATGCTGCTAATTCGTGTGTGATCATCAGTCGGTTAAAACAAAATAATGTTGCGATGGCAAAGGCAATAGGGCTAATGATGACAAAAAGATCGGGCAATAAGTATGCGACAAGTGAGAAATAGGCTCCCATAGATACACTATTGTTTACAATAAGATCCATATAGCGTAATGATTGAGCGAGCCAGAGCACAGAAATAATCAACACTGTGAGTGTTAAGCTAACTAAAAAAAACTTTTTAAATACGTATTTGAATAGTAATGTCATCTTAAAATGTGGCAAAATCTTGAAAATGTGTTTATATGTCTCATAACTAATTGTCGAGTTGTGTGTGTTAATATAAGATTAATATGTTGTCCGCATGCGTGACTCTTCTAAGGTACTCAAATCCAACCAAAATGTATAAGGAAACTTATGTTAACGAATAAAAAAATAACGGCACGTGTTGCTATTTCTCTTCTTATGTCGTCATTTGTAGTGATGGATGTGTTTTCTCAGGCGGATCTTTCATCATCTGCTGACAATTCATCTGAAAAAGAGAGCCCCGCTGCTGGCCGTCCTGAATTTTCGGAAGAAAGTACTAATTCTAAGTCGAAAAGCAAAGAGTCAATTGCTGAGAAAATAAAAAAAGTTGATTCACCTATTATAAAGCAGCCAGCTGCATCAATTGCAGTGGAAGTGAATAAAGACGTAATTACGAATGGTGATATTGAAAAGCGCCTTGCGCTTATTTTGCTGTCTGCAGGTGAGGTTGATAAAAAAGCAACAGGTGAGCTTATTCAGCAAATTAAAGAGGCCCTTATTCAAGAGAAATTACAACAGCAAATAGCGACGCATTTGAAGGTGTCCGTTTCTAAAGAAGAGCTGGATAGAGCAATTGAGAGTATTGCTAAAGAAAATAACATGACGCCCGAACATTTAGGCATATTTTTTGTTAGCAAAGGTGTTGATATAAAGACACTGCGTGATCGTGTTGAGTCGAACTTGTTATGGATTAAATCTGTTCGTGAAGGTATTGGTGCGCATATTCATATTACGGAACGCGAAGTTAAGAATGAAAAAAGTCGCTTAAAACAGATGGAAGAAAAAGAGCAATTTGAAATTGCTGAGATTGTTTTGTTTGTGGATTCACCAGAAACGCGTGCACATACACAGCGTGAAGCAGCAAATTTGCACAAGCAGCTTGTGGATGGCACACCGTTCTCATCAGTGGCGCGCAATTTTTCACAATCCCCTTCCAGTGCGCAAGGTGGTTTGGTCGGTTGGATAACAAAAGACCAGTTGCCTGAAGGAGTGGCTAAAATTCCTGTTGGTCGCTTTAGTGATCCTGTCTTGCGTGGCAATCGTTATATTATTTACTTTGTGAGAGATCACAAGATGCCAGGACAAGCTGCGGCAAGTGAAGCAAAAATGAGCTATATCAACGTCAAAATCACATTGCAACCAGAAATGTCAATTGATGATCAAACGCGAATTGGTAGTTTTTTGGAAAATGTTCCTATGCTTGAGGGATGCAAAGCGCTTAAGGCAAGTGCTAAGGCATCTAATTTAGAGGTTGAAGAAGTGAACGATGTTTCTGTTGCAGTTGTTCCTGATGGTATTCGTAAATTATTTGCCTCAGGTCGTAAAGGAAAAGCAACGGAGCCTCTGCGATTGAGTGAGTCTGACCTTCGTGTCTTTATGCTGTGCGAGCAAAAGGCGCCAATGAAAAAGAAGATGCCTACAGACGAAGAAATAAATATGGCATTGAAAGAAAAGCGTGTTCAAGATCAGGCTGTAACTCAGTTTAATAAATTAAAGGCGCAAGCGACGATCACGCATCGCACACCAAGGTAAAATTGCGGGGCTATACATAGAGTGTTTACGCCACAAGCTTGATTGTTTGTATATTTTTGTGTAAAATTATAGATATTAATTCTAAATCAGTTTTATATGAAGATTAGCTTTATCCTCTTTGTTGTTCTGTGTGTTTGTTGCTCTGTTGCACATGTGCGCGCGGGTGCGCCGGCCCAAACAACTGTTCCTGTAAAAAAAGATTATATCCAGCAGGTGACGTATGGTGGAGATAAAGGCGCGGAAGTTTTTAAAATAGAATCTGAGTACGCCATTCAGTGGGCGACCAATATGATTGGTCTTTTATTGCAGCGTTCCCAGGCAGAAAATAAACTTCTTCGTTCATATTACAAAGAATTCTCTGGTGATGCAGAGACAGGTCTTGCTAAATTCCGACGTGATATTGCGTTTAAAACCAACACAAGCTCAAAAGAAGCATTTGGGGTTCTTCGTCTTCGTGATACGAATCATTTGTTGGATTACACGCCAATTCGAAAAAGCTGGCATGATGATGTGGTGGCTTATTTCTCGGAGTTGCTTTCACATCTTGATCAAAAAAAGACAGATCACATTGTGCACTTGAAAAGTGATCGATCACATAATGATCTTCATGTTGTGAATCAAGGGGATTGTTTGGATGATAGAAATATTCCTTTTTCACGTAATATTTTAGTGAATCATTATAAATTCAATCCTACAGAGTTGACCGACGATAAAGTCTTAAAGTTTGCCCAGCTTGAAGCGGTCAGTATGGATGAATTGTTTTTTGGGCCTCCAAATGGTGAAATTAAGCGTGATTTAAGAATACTCCCTAAAGAGGCCTTAAAGATTTTAAAATATCAAATGAAATTAAAAATAGATGATCAAATGATCCCAATTAGTATTATTTATGGATTATTCCAGGCAGATCAAAGTAAGCCTAACGGTGTGACTCAGCAGTCTATCTGCAAAATTAAGCAGAAATCACATTTTATTGTAATGCATGCGCCAAAAGATTATATCGAAATATTGATGAAAGCTGTTGAAGAGTATTGGGAGAAATCTATTTTATGTGCGCATGCAGATGTGAATGGTATTAAAAATAATTTAGCTAATCTTTTTTATATTCAAACACATGCAATGCCTTATTCACGTGGTAGCGAAGCAATGACAAAATGGATTTTAGAAGCAGTTGCGCGCTTTCATGGTTGGACAATTGTGTATCCAGAAAATTATGGGTTCCAGAGCCCTTTTCACTCAACCATTGATGATTTTGTGAATGATTTTGTTAGAGATGTTAAATTTGTACCTTATCTGGCTCAGCAAAAAATAATGCGGCAAATAGTGCTGCAGCCAGTGGTGCAACATCACATGATGCCATTACCGCAAGTTGGTGCGGCTCTTGGTGGATAGATTGGATTTATGAAGGTATAATGATTGCCGATTAATCATAAAAGCGTTATGGTGAAATAAAAATACCTTATTTTAGAATTAATTATGAACACAATACATCAATCAAGCTATCTTATCCTTGGTCTGGCACGTTCAGGAAAATCAACTGCGGCATTCTTTGATCGCATTGGTGAACACTATCTTGTGTATGATGATCAGGCCGAAAATCATGAAGACAGGTCAGCTTTATCTGCATTGAATGATATTCCATGGGCTGCAATTAAAGCTGTTGTGCAAAGCCCAGGAATCCCTTTTTCGCATCCAGCGCCACACCCCGCGACCGCATTGGCAATTAAAAAAGGCATCCCAATTATAACAGATATTGATTTGTTTAATCAGTATCGTGATCCTGCAGCTGCATGTGTAGGTATTACAGGCACAAATGGAAAATCAACTACGACGGCGCTTATTGCGCATATTTTGAACTCAGCTGGCAGAAAAACGCTCATGGGCGGCAACATAGGTGTGCCTGTGCTGTCTTTGTTAGATGAGAAAGACGTGTCTGTTTACGTGCTTGAATTGTCGTCATTCCAACTTGAGGTAACGCACCAGGTTGATTTGGACGTAGCTGTACTGACAAATATTAGTGAAGACCATATTGACCGTCATGGGTCAATGGCCAGTTATGTCGAAGCTAAACAACGTATTTATAGATATGCACAGTCACGTATTATTGGAACGGAGTGTAGTTTGCCAGCGGATGATTTATCCATAGTTGAACGATTGCCGGGCTTGCATAACCAAGAAAATATGCGTGTTGCTTATGCTGTGTGTGCAAAATTAGGTGTGCCGCATGGTGCGATTATGACGGGGATTCATTCTTTTCCAGGTCTTGCTCATCGGATGGAGCTTGTTTACAAGTGTAGTGATTTTAGTGTTATTAACGATAGCAAAGCGACAAATGCTGACTCAACAGAGCGTGCGCTTGTTTATTATACACAGCTTGGAAATCCCCCAATGATTTATTGGATTGCTGGTGGAAAATCTAAAATTGGTGGCATTCAATCTCTTGCGCCTTATTTTAGCAAACTTACTAAGGCGTATTTTTTTGGTGCTGCACAAAATGAATTTTTGGAAACAACGGATAATGCGTTGGATGCAAAAATATGTGGTGATCTTGAAACAGCATTGCAAGCTGCTTTTGCTGATATTCGTACTGAAGCGCGTGCGCATGGTCGTGATCCAAAGCGGCATTACTTGATATTATTTTCACCTGCATGTGCAAGCTTTGATCAGTTTCGCGACTTTGAACATCGCGGTGATGAGTTTAAGCGATTGGTGCGTAATAATTTGAAACCAAAGGGACAGCAATGACGAAAACTGTTTTTTCAAGACGCGACACAAGTGTCATAGGACGTTGGTGGTGGACGGTTGATCGGTGGAGCCTTGGTGCGATTCTTGTCATTATTGGTCTTGGTGTGCTGTTGAGCTTTGCGGCCAGTCCTCCAGTTGCTAATCGTTTGAACCTGGGTACATTCTTTTTTGTTAAGCGCCATTTGATTATGGTGCCACCCGCATTGCTTATTATGTTTGGGATATCGTTACTGACGCCATTGCATATACGAAGACTTGCCTCGTTTGTATATCTAACGGGTGTTTTGATGCTTATTGCAACGTTGCTTTATGGTATTGAAATTAAGGGGGCGAAACGATGGTTGATGCTTGCGGGAATGTCTTTGCAGGCTTCAGAATTCATTAAGCCAGCGTTTGCTGTGCTTGCTGCGTGGATGCTTGCTGAAAAATATAAAGATCCCGAATTCCCAGGGTTGTCGGTGTCTATGGTGCTGTTGGTTATTTTGATGCTGCTGCTTTTATTGCAACCTGACCTTGGAATGACTCTTGTGTTGATTTCAACATGGATTGGGCAATTGTTTGTGGCGGGAATGCCTTTGATTTGGATGGGAATTTTAGCGGGTCTTGGTATTGTCTGTTTGTGTGGAGCTTACTTTTTGTTCCCGCATGTGGCAAAACGTATGGATCAGTTTTTTGACCCCTCTGCAGGGGACCCTAAGCAAGACCTTTATCAGGTCACTCAATCGCTGAAAGCTTTTACGCAAGGTGGTTTATTTGGCCGTGGCCCAGGCGAAGGAATTGTGAAAAAAAATGTCCCCGACGCGCATGCTGACTTTGTCTTTGCGGTAGCAGGTGAGGAGTTTGGATTATTTTTATGCTTGTTCATTGTGGCACTGTTTGCCTTTGTTGTGATTAGATCATTGATGCGAGCAATGCAAGATTCTAGTTTGTTCGTGATGATGGCTGCATCTGGCTTGGTGATTCAGTTTGGCTTGCAAGCCTTTGTGAATATGGCATCTGCATTGCATTTAATTCCAACTAAGGGGATGACAATGCCATTTGTCAGTTATGGTGGATCATCGTTGATTGCATTGGCTATTGCCATGGGAATGCTGTTGGGACTGACGCGTAAACGACATGGCGTCGTTGATTTGTTATAACACAGATGTAGCAGGCGCTCCTGAGCTTAAGCAAGTTGTATTGCCAACAGATATTGCTCTTTACTACTACTTGTTAAGGAACTTGTAAACTTTAAGATTTTATTGACTTTGTTTATTACGATATGCAATATTTTATTATACGGCACGAGTGTGCCATTTTTTATCTAATGTGAGAGTAACTTAATGTCCACGCGCGCAACAAACGCATTTCACATTTCATTGCTTGGTGGCCTACTCTTCCTCCGCTAGGCGGAGCATATTTCTTTTCATCTTCTTATAAATAATTTTATTCAGTATAGTTGAAATTTTCAACTTTAATACTTAAATAATATATATTGGATTCTTAATTATTAATTCTTAATAAAACAAATTTCAATAAGGATAAAGCTTATGTTTAAGTCACGTGCCATTGCCTGGTCAGTCTGGATGACGGCTTCAATTTTTTATGCGTATCAATACATTATACGCGTTATGCCAAATATTATGTTGGGTGATATTATGACTCAGTTTAATATTGACGCAGCGATTTTTGGGCAGTTTTCAGGTGTTTATTATATCGGTTATTCGCTGATGCACTTGCCGATCGGCATTATGCTTGATCGTTATGGCCCCAAGAATGTTATGTCAGGTTGTATTTTACTGACTGTTATTGGTTTGTTACCTATTCTTTTTGCCGAACATTGGATGTATCCATTAATTGGCAGGTTCTTAATAGGTGTTGGATCATCTGCGGCTATTTTGGGTGCATTTAAGATTATTCGTATGGCATTTGACGAAAAGTATTTCACGCGAATGCTTAGTCTTTCGGTAACGATTGGTTTGATTGGTGCTATTTATGGTGGCGGCCCGGTAAGTTATATGTGCACTAAATTGGGCTATAAAGCCGTTGTTGAAATTTTTGCAATGCTTGGGTTAGCACTTGCAGTTGTTACCTATATTATCGTTCCCAAGATGGAATCAACGAATCATGGATCAGTTATATCAAATGTGAAATTGGTTTTGATGAACCCTAAAGTTATCATGATTTGCCTTTTGGCAGGGTTAATGGTGGGGCCACTTGAAGGGTTTGCTGACGTATGGGGCGCAGAGTTTTTAAAGCAAGTTTATGGATATGATGGCACTGTTGCCAGTTATTTGCCGTCGATGATTTTTATCGGTATGTGTTTTGGTGCACCAGTGCTAAGCCTCGTTGCTGAGAAAACAGGACGTTATGTGGCCGTCATTACAGGTGCAGGTATTGTGATGTTGGTAACGTTTGCAGCGCTTGTGGCAAAGTTATTAACAGTCAGCACGATGACGATTGGTTTTGTTTGTGTGGGTGTATGTTGTGCGTATCAGATTTTGGCGATTTACAAAGCATCAACGTATGTACCAGAACATGTCGCTGGCTTAACAACGGCTGTTGCGAACATGATTATCATGATTTTTGGCTGGGTGTTTCATACAGTTATTGGATGTGTGATTAATGCTTATGGTGGCACAAAGGTTGCCAGCGCGTTCGTTTATGGTATCGGAGTGATTCCCGCAACGCTTGCTGTTGGTGTGATTGGATTTATGCTAATTGCACGGACTGATCAAAAGGTTGAGTAAAGTTGAAAAATGGGTATACTAACAACTACTTTTTAGGAAAAAAATAATGGATCAAAATCAAATATTAGCTCAAACCGCACCCAGCGTGCAAAAGGCACTCACAAAACATGGTGTGGAATGCGCCGTTATTGGGCTTCCCGATAGTGTGCGAACAGCAAGCGATGCTGCAGCTGAAATTGGGTGTGATGTGGGGCAAGTTGTTAAGTCACTCATTTATAAAACGCAATCGACAAGTCAGCCTGTGTTGGTGCTTATATCTGGTCTTAACCGGTTAAATGAAAGAAGTGTTGAACATCAATTAGGTGGGGAAGTCACTAAAGCCAATGCGGATTTTGCACGCGACTTTACTGGTTTTTCAATTGGCGGCATTCCACCTGTTGGACATAAGAAGTCAATAAAGCTAATTTTTATCGATAAAGCTTTGATGGAATTTGATAATGTGTGGGCAGCAGCTGGCACACCAAATACCGTTTTTAATATAAAAACAACGGATTTGGTTGCTATGACGACTGGGACAGTTATTTCAATTAAGTAGCTCCGCCCCTATTGTTAGCTTTGATTCCTAACGCATCATCCCCGGATTCCCGATGATGCCGTGGCTTATGTCGCGGCGCGCGATCCGGGTATTTTTCTTAATTACATTTGACTGACATGCTTACGTTTTACTGCAACTCCTAGCAAACAAATCATGGCAGCGCCAACAACTGCGCACAAAGGAATGATGCTTAGGGCATATTTATATGTGCCAAGATCGTATATCTTTAGCCCATCACCCCTTAGGGTTCCCGTCCAAAATAAATCCATTATTTTACCGATTGTGGTGTGAAAAAATGATCCGCCAAGCACATTGATACAATTGAGAAATGCTACAGTAACGCCTAAGTTTTGCGGTGCAACAAGGTCTGCGCCTGCTGCAAAGACAATTACTTGGTAGCAGCACATAACGCCAATTGCAAAAAGCAGGCATGATAGCAGCAACCAATTATATGCGTGATTTGATAGTAATATAGAAAAGGCTAATGCCATTCCCAGTCCGCATACGGTAATGACAGGGTAATTACCAAATTTTTTACTACAAAGGGCTAAAAGCGGGCCGCCAAACAGCATGCCAAAGAAGACAAGGGACACTAATCCAGCTGCATCGCTTTTATTTAGATTGTAAGCCTGCATTAAGTAGGGAATTCCCCACACATCAGCAAATCCTTCAAGTGATCCAACCATCAATAAATTAGCGCATGCTAAACACCAGATGATGGGCGAGGAAAGAAGGGCTTTGAAATTTGCTAGCTTAAATTGATTCTCCTGAATACTGCTTTGTGTTGCGGTGGGAGAGCGTAAGATAAAAAATGTTGCAAAGCCAATGGCAATCGAGATTCCAGCAAGCGTGATCGCAACCGTTTGCCAACTATGTGTTTCAATCAATATGCTGACGGGTTTTCCACCATAAATGGCGCCCATAAGTCCTACGGTAAATGAATAGCCGAGCATACGTGCATAGTGCGTCGTTGAAAACCATTCGGATATGACTTTTGAAACGCCAAGAAAGCCAACGGCTGACCCAGCGCCAATTAAAAAGCGACTTAGCACCGCTATGTAAAAGTTATTTGTGTAAATAAACATTAGTGTGGCAAGGCCGCACAGAACGGCAAAGGCACATACCACATAACGCGGACTAAACCGATCAAGTAGTATTGCTACGGGGATTTGCATTGATGAATAGCCGTAATAGTAAAAAGCAGCCAGCAAGCCGAAATGGCTGGCATCAATAGAGAATTGCCCCATAATTTGCTGCATCATTAACCCTGGCCAGAGTCGTAATATAAATTGATAAGTAAAGAAAGATAACGGGAAAAGCCACATAACAAATGGCATGTATTTAGATTTAAGGGTAAGCATGTGCAACCTCATTCGTGTGGAACGTTAATGGTATTTATGGGGATAGGGGGGTGTATAGAAAATGTATATCGGCGTTAGCCGATAATAATGAAAGAAATAATTGCGATGTTGAAAACGTTGTAAGCCATCGGATTAATTAAATACACATTCTATGAGTGCGAGGTATGTGGTTAGAATATGATGGATTTGATGCGAGATCAATAACTTTCTATGTTTTTTTATGAGACTGTTCACTGAACTGTGTCAAATAACGAAAATGGGATAAAATAGGTTATT
>JANRCF010000061.1 GCA_030727085.1 Alphaproteobacteria bacterium
GCACTAAGTTTATTCTTTGGTGAAACCCTTGTGCCACCGTACATGCAACGTTTATTGATTGGCAAATCAATTGAAGATACAGTGCGCGGCACATTATGGAGCGGGCTTTTATCAATTCCATTTTTTGTGTTAATAGGTGTTATCGGTATTATCGCATTTTCAATTACATCAGATCTCGCACCAAACTTGGCGCTTCCTTTTGTGATTCAAACAGTAATGCCTGTTGGGCTTAAAGGGTTTGCAATTGCGGGTATGATGGCTGTTATTATGTCGTCTGCTGACTCATTTTTAAATGCAGCGTCTGTTTCGATTGTGCATGATGTACTAAAGCCATTGCAAAAGGCGAAAAAGAAAAAAATATTTACCCAAGAAGCTGAAATTCAATGGACTCGTGTTGCAACATTGTGTGTTGGCATTGGTGGTATTATTTTTTCGATAAAGCAAACAAGTGCGCTTGATGTATTGCTCATGGCATACAACTTTTGGACGCCTGTTATATTGGTACCACTTATTTCTGGCCTTTTTGGATACAAGGCGCCTGTGCAGGCATTTTGGGTAGGAAGTTCTGCCGGGATAGTCAGCACCATTTTATGGAATAGCTATGTAGAAAGCAGTGTGCAAGTTGAAGGTGCGCTCATTGG
Organism: Alphaproteobacteria bacterium; assembly: GCA_030727085.1. Lineage (GTDB taxonomy): Bacteria > Pseudomonadota > Alphaproteobacteria > Paracaedibacterales > CAIOTO01 > CAIOTO01. The sequence continues at coordinate 642 of JANRCF010000061.1, forward strand.
TATTTTAGCGAATTTTCTAGTATTCATTTTGATTGCTAAAGGGAATGAAGTGCATGACAGTGCTGCTGAATGTATTGTGAAAAAAGCTGCATAAATAAATTTATTCGCAACGTAAAAAGGGCTCCTTTATGGAGCCTTTTTTAGTATCACATTTCCTTGCTCAACAACGTCATATAAGCCCTCGTGTTTTGAGCTAGAAAATCAGACCCGTGAGCTTTTTCTATCATTCCAATTCCTGGAACCAATTACATAGAATTTCTATCTAACTATACGTATATCATTATGTAAATGAATCGAAAACAAAATTCCTTGACTAATAAGGAGTGTTAACATGGCGGTCCCACCATACGAAAAGAAGGGAAGGGGAATACCTACCACAGGCAACAGCCCTGTAACCATCGCCATATTAATAAAAACATAGAGAAAAAGGGTTGCTGACAAGCCAAGCGCTGTAAGCCTGGCAAACGTGGTGCGTGCATTCATTGCAATGCGAATGTTACAAACAATAAGGGATGTATAAAGTGTAATGAGGAAAAGCGCTCCTATAAAGCCAAACTCTTCACAAAACATTGTAAAGATAAAGTCCGTCTGTTTTTCAGGTAAAAAATTAAGGTGGCTTTGTGTTCCTTGCAGGAAACCTTTACCAAAAAGCCCCCCAGACCCTAATGCTATTTTTGATTGTATAATATGGTAACCTGCATGTGCAGGGTCACTTTCTGGATTTAAGAAAATTAGAATACGTTTTTTTTGATAACCATGCAAAAGAGTCCAAAGAAGGGGAATTGCTGCAAGTATGCCGCCGCCAACAACAGCAAATTTCCACAAACGAACTCCCGCTGCAAAAAAGATAGCAGCACTGCTTAACATAAGTAGCATTGCTGTACCTAAATCGGGTTGCCTTAACACTAAAAGTGTCGGTGCAAAAATCAAAACAATTGGTAATAGCAATACAAATGGGTTTGCTATTTCTTCTTGTGAAAGACTATGAAAATAACGCGCAAGCGTCAGAATCAGACCAAGTCTCATTAATTCAGAGGGTTGAAAGTTAAACACATACAAGTCAATCCAACGCTGCGCACCCATTCCAACAAAGCCCATCAATTCAACCGCCATCAAAGCTATAAAGGAAATAAGATAAAGCAGATACGCATGATCAAAAAATGCTCGGACATTAATACAGCTAATATTGAGCATTACAATAAAACCAAAAAGGAAGCGAATCATTTGTTTAAATGCCCAAGGATGTAATGAGCCATTCGCTGCAGATACAAGCATAAGCATGCCAAGCATAGTTATAAAGCACAGTAGAAAAAGTGGCATTCTTGGAATAGAAGCTAGTTTTTGAAAAACTGTCATGATTTTTTTTCTCGTTCATGAGTGGCAATGAGAATATCACGTGCCAAAGGAGCGGCGGTACGTGAGCCACTTGCACCATGCTCGACGATGACTGTAACAGCATATCGGGGCGATTCTACTGGTGCAAAAGCCGTAAACATAGCGTGCTCTCGTAAATGATAGGGGCGATTATTATGCGTACCCTCTAATCGTTGTTCTGCTGTAATTCGGCTAACTTGAGTGCTTGCTGTTTTTCCTGCCATTCGGAACGAATCATCCATAATACGCGCACGATATGCAGTTCCACGTGGTTGATTCACAACATCCGCCATACCTTGGCAAACAAGTGCGATGTGCAGAGGATCAATTGATGTGATTGAAGGTGTTACGTATTCCTGATGTCGTTTAATGAGATGGGGCGTGATTGGTTTTACCCCATTCACAAGCATTGCCGTCATCTTTGCCTGCTGGAGTGGTGTTGACAAAAGATAGCCTTGACCAATAGAAGCATTAATTGTATCTCCCCCCGTCCATGCTTGCCTTCTGTTTTCACGTTTCCATTGTCTTGATGGCATAAGGCCAGATTTCTCGCCTGGCAGCTCAATTCCAGTAAGGTCACCGAATCCGAACGTACGTGCCATTGAGGTCATCGCGTCAATACCTAATTTTGTAGCTATATTAAAAAAGTATGTATCACAAGATTGAGAAATCGCTGTTTGTAAATTAACGGACCCATGTCCCCCCCCGCTCCTCCAATTCCAGCAATGAAAACGATGATCATTATAATCATAATGTCCTGGGCAGTGGTAGGTTGTGTGCGGGTCAACGACCTTTTCATGTAAAGCTGCCAACGATACAATAATTTTAAAAATTGAGCCTGGTGAGTATTGCCCTGAAATAACTTTATTTGTGAGTGGACGCCGCGGATGATCGGCAATCTCACGCCAATCAGCTCTTGAAATTGAATCTGTAAAGAGTTGTGCATTAAAAGATGGTTGTGATACTAAGGAAAGAATAGCTCCGCTGTGTACATCAAGAACAACGGCACCTGCACTTTCTTCTTGTTTTAAGATAGCAGAAACTTCTTGTTGAAGTTTTATGTCGAGCGTTAAATTAAGCTCGGATCCTTTTTTAGGTTCAAACGTTTCAAGTGTTCTTAGAATGCGGCCGTACGCATTAACTTCTACTTGCTTTAAACCAGCCTCACCCTGAAGTGACTGGTTGCATGTCTGTTCGATGCCAGACTTCCCAATTCGGAAACCAGGTAGCTGAAGTAAAGGCTCTGCTTCATTTAAATCCTTTTGTGTAGCAGATGAAACATAACCAATAGTGTGGCAGGTAAGATCTGGAAAAGGGTAATAGCGACGTTCCCCCTTTTCAATCAAAATGCCTCTTAATTCTTCGCTATGTAATTCAATTTTAGAAAGTTCATCCCAACTTAAATCTTCTTTAATGAGTAAGCGTTGACGTTTATTCTTCCTGAAACGCTTTGAAAGGATTTGATAATGATTGTCATTAAGCTTTAATGAGTGCGCCACTTCTTTAAGTAAATTTGTTGGTACCTCAACAAGTTCAGGAGCAAGAATTGCACTGTAATTTATTTTATGGCCTGCTAATACTACACCATTCGTATCTTTAATGAGCCCACGTGAAGGCGCCAACAAGCAAGTTTGTATGCGATTTTTATCAGACAAAACCTTATAGTGTGAACCTTTCAAAATTTGAAGGTAATATAAACGACCCACAAGTGTGAGCAATAGTCCACCTTTAAAAGCTGCTAGAACAAAGGTACGTCTTGTGAACGTTTGATGCGTTTCATGATCATTCATCTAAATTTACCAAGCTTTAAAAGAACAACATGAAAGAAATGGATGCCAATGGGGAAAAAGCCAATATGCAAAATTGTTTCAATAAGCATCTGAACGTAATCAACGGCATGATGTGTTTTGATAAGAATAATATATTCAATACTATTAGTTGCATAAAGTGTGACGGCAAATGTTCCCCACAAAATGCTGATATTTGCTTTCACAAGGTGGCGTCTCTGCTTAGCTAAAAACCAATACCACGAAATCCATGCAAAGCTAGAAAGGCCTAGTGGCATATCAAAAACACTATCATGAATCAGTCCTAAAACCAGAATCTGCACCATTGAAGCAACAGGAGTTGCAAAAATAGATAAGTAAAATAAAATGCAAGGCCATAAGAAAAGTCTGGGCCCCAAAACAGATCCCCAGTATGAAGCTTTTAAAATAATGCACAAGTATCCTACTAAGAAAATACCTATTTGCATCCGTATTCGGATCCAGACACTGACGTCAGGAAGTTTGAGTAGGTGTGTCTTGGGCATCGAGGGAATCAAATATACGTACAAATTCAAGTGTTTGTGGGGTAGCTATTAGCTGTGCAAAAATCTTATCCCCTGCGGGATCCTTTTCAATACGTGTCACAATTGCTACTGGCAAATCAGGAGGGAAAATCCCCCCAAAACCAGACGTAACAAGACGATCACCAATTTTAAGTTCTTCAATCTTTTCTGTGTTTTCAAGAGGCGTTTCATAAAGTGATTTTCTATGAAGAAGAACAAGTTCTGACTTTCCTGCACCAGCTAAGATCGCATGTTCGCCAGTTGATTCGAAGCGGACAGGCGTCCTTGAATTAATATCTGTCAACAATGTAACGCGCGATACAAGCAACCCGGTGTCAACAACACGCCCAATTACGCCTTTTGCGCAAACAACAACAGCATTCTTCTCAACTCCATCTGTCTCTGTAGCCGCAACAAGTAAGGTTGAATACTCTCCTCCTGCAGGCGATCCCAATACTTTAGCCGTAAAAAATGATTGATCAGGAGAGGGGATGGTGCGCAATAGCTCTCTTAAGTTCTGATTCTCGCGCTTAAGCTGAAGTGCTAACGACTTCCATTCTTCAAGTTGAAAATTTTCCCTTTGTAATGAATCTAAATTGGTTTGTAACTGATTGAAATCACGTAACTTTTTATATTGGTGATGCAAAATAACAAGCGGCTGATTAACGCTTTGCAGGATTGGCATTGTTAAATCAAGGGAAAACGTTTTAATGCGGCTCAATATTGGATGGTCAATTCGCATTACAGCCATTGCGTAGACACAGACCAAAACCACCATCAATATTATAAAAATGCGTTGCAGCGTTAGTAATGAACCTTTAACAAGTGACAGCATTAGCGCCCAAGCATATTGTTGGCGTTTAAGTCCTGCAGCTTTGAAACCAAATAACGATACGGTCATGTAACTCTTTTCAAACTAATATAATTTTGTTTCAGTAATAACGTGTGCAATTTGATCACGTGCATCCGGCAACGCAGTGGCATCTTTAGTGGCAAATGTTTTAATTTTTCCGTTGCTATAGTATCTTGCACGACCTTGTTTGTAGACACTGTCAACATGCTTCTTATGTGTTTCATTCGTTGCCTGATTGTCATAGATAATAAGGTTATTAGGTGATATGACTGAAATTGCCTCGCATATCATTGATGATGATTCTCCTGGAACCCAAACAGGAGTGTTATATACAAATGCAGCGGATAAAAGCGGAATATAAAAACTTTTTTTGCCAAATTTGAAATCATATAATTTGATTCTGTTTTCCGGAACACCTTTCTTTTTTAACGTTTCAATAAAAGCAATTGTAACCGCATCAATACGTTCGTCCCTATGTATGTTTTTTATTTCGTTCAAATTTTTATCAAATTTGCCTGTACGAGGCCCATTAACAACATAAAAAGTTCCAACGCTTTTCTCGTTAGATAGCGCTATTGCCAATTCAGAGGCGTCGGCTTCAGTAAAACGTTTTTGCATCCCGTCGTTTGTTGGTGCATCTCCCCCTAAGATAATAACGTGGTCATTTATCGTTAGTGGAAGTTTCTTCTTATATGACTCATGCTCGATTCGAAGGGTTTCTTGTGTAACTGCGTGCGGCACCCCATTTGTATAGATAAGTTTTGTTGTCGACGTGTTCATCAATGATTCTTGCCTTGCATAATCTGGCACAGCAATCCAGGTCACTTTTCCTAACAAGTTTGAGTAAGCGGTTGTCCACTGATGCCCAAGGGCAAGTGTTTTTATATTAGGTATATTCTTTGCTGATAATTGATCAAATACAGAAAAAGCTGTTTTCCCAACCCCGATGACAAGTTTATCATTTTTTGGATCAGAAAGATCATTAACCAGTTTTGAAATATCCGTTTTTTCATTGCACGAATAATCCATAATTATTAAATTCTGTTTATGCTTTTTTAATGCATGAACAACACCAATAACTTGATTCTTATCACCAACAGCTGCTTCTTCATAAATTTGCACAACTGTAAATGAGGGGGCAGGCGCAAAAAAAGACTTTAGGGTATATATAACCCATATAGATAAAATACATAGTACGCTAAATATAATATATTTTCTCATGATCATCTTTAAACGCCAAATATCACTTACAGTACCTTAACTTATTACACTAGGTTTTTAAGATGAATCTCTTCACTTAATACGCATTAATCAACACGTTCTGTAGGGTTTTCATCTCTTCAAGTGCGCGTCCAGTCCCAAGAACAACACAATTTAATGGGTTTTCAGCTACGCAAACAGGAACCCCGGTTATTTCAGCGATGACTTTGCTAAGATTTTTAAGAAGCGCGCCGCCACCTGTCATGACAATGCCACGGTCAACGATATCTGAAGACAATTCTGGCGGCGTATTTTCAAGCGCTGTTTTAACACCTTCCGCAATTGTTGTTATAACTTCATTTAAAGATTCAGCAATTTGTGCTTGGTTAATTTCAACTTCTTTTGGTACGCCCGTTACAAGACTGCGTCCTTTTATTCCCATTTTAATATTTGCGCTATCTGCTGTTAAAATAGCGGAGCCTATATCCTTCTTTATACGTTCTGCTGTTGCCTCACCAATCAATAAATTATGGTTTCGACGAATGTAGCTAATAATAGCCTCGTCCATCTTGTCGCCACCCACGCGAACAGAACAAGCATAAACAATTCCACCAAGTGAAATCACGGCAATTTCGGTTGTACCACCACCAATATCAACAACCATTGACCCTGTTGGCTCTGTGACAGGAAGCCCTGCACCAATTGCCGCAGCCATAGGTTCTTCAATGAGAAATACACGGCGTCCACCAGCACTTTCAGCTGATTCTTGAATTGCCCGACGCTCAACAGCTGTAGAGCCAGCGGGAACACATACAATAATTTGGGGCGCAGCAAAACTGCGGCGATTATGAACTTTACGTATGAAATGTTTAATCATTTCTTCAGCGACTTCAAAGTCAGCAATCACACCGTCACGAAGAGGGCGGATTGCCTGTATGTTTCCTGGCGTACGGCCGACCATTAGCTTGGCTTCTTCACCGACTGCAAGGACGTGTTTTTTGCCTTTATGATTAACGATCGCAACAACCGAGGGTTCGTTTAACACGATGCCTCGTCCTTTAACATAAACAAGCGTATTCGCTGTACCAAGATCAATCGCCATATCGGCTGAAAGCGCACCTTTGAGTCGTGAAAACATTTTTTAAACCTAATTAATTTGAAGTTGTTTCACTTTACTCATAGTTCATTTTATATGCAAGAGGAGAAGCCATAGTGAAAGCCTATATTATAAAGTTTTCTTTGGGAAAACCTTTAATAAAAAATATCGCCTCACAAAGTGAATTCTACCATATTGTCGTCTGGTTGTGTGTTCGGTTCCCCATGCCGCATATATTTACTCTTAATACGTTCTTTTCTTAGGCGGGATAAACTCTACTTCATCTGTCATCGTGTATAAATGCACGGGGCGCTGTTCAAAAGAAACACTGCCATTGGTGTTAAGCGTGCTTTGTGTGTGCACCATCCAGTTTTCATCATCGCGCTCTGGAAAATCATCACGTGCATGTGCGCCGCGACTCTCAGTTCGGTTTAATGCTGAATGAATTGTAACGACTGATTGTTGATAAAGGTTAAGTAGTTCAATTGCTTCAACCAAATCAGTATTCCAAATGAGAGATCGATCATTTACTTGTACATCTGATACCATGTGCCCAATGTTTTCTACCTGTTTAATGCCTTCTGTTAGGATTTTGTCTTTTCTAAAAACAGCGCAATGGCGTTGCATTGTTTCTTGCAATTTCAAACGAATTTCAGCAGTTTTGATCGCGCCATTTGCGTGACGAAGTTTGTCAAACCAGTTAAGTGTTGATTCTCCTGCATTAATGGGCAGGGGGGCATGTGGAGTGTTGGGTGCAATCAGTTCTTTTGCGCGTAAAGCTGCGGCCCGGCCAAATACAATTAAATCAAGCAAAGAATTTGTACCTAATCGATTGGCGCCATGCACAGATACACAAGCGGCTTCTCCGATAGCCATTAAGCCTGGAACAATCGTTTCGGATGCGCCGCGTACAACCTCTCCATGGACATTTGTTGGTATACCTCCCATATTATAATGTACTGTAGGAAGCACAGGGATTGGCTCTTTTGTTACATCAACGCCTGCAAAAATTTTTGCTGTTTCTGAAATGCCTGGCAATCTTGCATGAAGAACTTTGGGGTCGAGATGTTCCAAATGCAGCATTATGTGGTCTTGTTTGGGTCCGACGCCTCTTCCTTCTAAAATCTCAATAGTCATAGCGCGGCTGACAACATCTCGGGACGCCAAATCTTTTGCGTTTGGTGCGTACCGTTCCATAAAACGTTCGCCCGTTGAGTTTGTTAAATAACCACCTTCGCCGCGCGCACCTTCGGTGATAAGGCAGCCAGACCCGTAAATACCCGTTGGGTGAAATTGAATGAATTCCATATCTTGTAAAGGAAGCCCTGCACGAAGTGCCATGGCATTTCCATCGCCTGTGCAAGTATGTGCAGATGTACACGAGAAAAATGCGCGTCCATAACCACCCGTGGCTAAAACGACAGTGTGCGCTTGAAAACGATGAAGCGTTCCATCTTCAAGGCACCATGCTAAAAGCCCGCGGCACTTTCCATCTTCATCCATGATGAGATCAAGTGCGAAATACTCGATAAAAAATTCCGCTTCATGTTTTAGGCATTGCTGATATAGCGTGTGTAGGATCGCATGTCCCGTACGGTCAGCGGCTGCACATGCACGTTTCGCCATACCTTCACCCTGATTAATAGTGTGTCCGCCAAAAGGGCGTTGGTAAATACGTCCTTCAGCGGTTCGGGAAAAAGGTACACCAAAGTGTTCTAACTCAACAACGGCTGGGATTGCATTTTTGCACATATACTCAATGGCATCTTGATCACCAAGCCAATCAGACCCCTTAATTGTGTCGTAAAAATGAAAACGCCAATCATCACCATCACCCATATTATTGAGCGCAGCACCAACACCGCCTTGTGCGGCGACTGTGTGACTTCGTGTTGGAAATACTTTTGTTATACATGCTGTTTTAAGTCCAGCTGTGCACATTCCTAAAGTCGCCCGTAGTCCTGCACCACCCGCGCCTAACACGACAACGTCATATTGGTGATCAATAATTGTATATGCTGACTGCGCCATCCGTTTAAATTCCTTTTAAAAGCATTAGAATTGAGTAAATGAAGCTTAGCAATAGTAATAGCAAAACAGCATCAGACACATACAAAAGTACTTTTCGTTTTAACTGTTGCGTATAATCTTCAATAATAACTGATAAACCTAGTCGTGCATGGTAGAGAATAAAAATTAGAGCCGTTGATAGAAGTATCAAAACAATTGGGTTGCTCAATTTTGTATGTAATTCTTGGTATGGAGATGTATTTATTGATTTAAATAGCCACCAAACCCCTGGAATAAAAAAGCAAAGTA
>JANRCF010000062.1 GCA_030727085.1 Alphaproteobacteria bacterium
TGACACATTTTGACAGCTGGAAGTGCAATTGACATTTATTTACTGCTTTCGATTCAACCTGGTCGCTTGTCAGGCGTTTTGGTGAGCCGTTAATTCGGCAAATTATGGCGCAAGCAGTCAAAATTATTGCGCAGCAGTTTGTCATGGGTGAAACGATTAAAAAAGCATTGAATCGCGCAGCAGAATCAGAAAAAAATCACAGACGCCATTCCTATGATATGCTTGGTGAAGCAGCGAAGACAAAAGAAGATGCAGACCGATACTTTGAAAATTATAAGGCAGCTTGTATTGAAATTGGCGAAAGCTGCGTGGGCGCGAAAAAGAACGAGAGTATTTTTGCAAAACCAAGTTTATCAGTAAAATTATCAGCATTGCATCCCCGATATGAATTTGCACAACGCAAACGTGTATTGGACGAACTTGTGCCCCGTGTGCTGGAATTGGCAAAGCTAGCAAAAGAACAAAATATTGGACTTGCCATTGATGCAGAAGAGGCTAATCGCTTAACGTTATCACTTGAGATTTTTAATAAAGTGTATGCGGATTCATCGTTGAATGGCTGGGAAGGGTTCGGTCTTGCTGTTCAAGCATATCAAAAGCGTTCCCTGTTTGCAGTGCGATGGCTTGTTGCGCTTGCACGTACGCATAAGCGACGGATTCCCCTACGTTTGGTTAAGGGTGCTTATTGGGATTCAGAAATTAAGTATGCACAAGTTCACGGGTTGTCAGATTATCCTGTATTTACCCAAAAGCATCACACAGATGTTTCGTATTTAGCATCAGCAAATGAAATGCTGCAATCAACGGACGCAATTTATCCACAGTTTGCAACACATAATGCCTTTACAGTTGCAGTAATTGCAGAGCTAGCCGCAATGCATCAAGTGACAGATTTAGAATTTCAACGCTTGCATGGTATGGGTGAAGATCTTTACGCGCCTATTTCTGAAAATGAAGATGGCGCTCTGCATTATTCAAATCGCTTTCCATGCCGTGTGTATGCGCCTGTTGGGAATTATCGTGATTTGTTGGCATATCTTGTGCGTCGTTTGCTGGAAAATGGTGCAAATTCATCTTTCGTGAAGCAAATTCATGATCAGAGTATTTCAATTGATCGCATGATTATTGATCCTATTCAGTTGGCGCGTGAAGGTGGTGGAATGCCCCATTCAAAGGTCGGTTTGCCTGTTCAGCTTTTTGGTGATCGCAAAAATTCAATGGGAATTGACTTATGTTCAGAGAACGAACTTACAAAACTGGATAAAGTTATTCAATCAAGCATGGCAGAAAATATAGCTTTGCCAGCGGTTTCCCATGATGTCGAGCAAGATAATGCACTTTATCGATTAGTGGATACATGTCATTCACACTATGAAGGCTGGGCAAAAACATCTGTCGAGGACCGTGCGCGAATAGTGCATACCCTTGGTGATATCATGCAAGAAAACATTGGCGCGCTTATTAATATGCTTGTAAATGAAGCTAAGAAGACATTACCTGATGCCATTGGGGAAGTGCGAGAGGCAATTGACTTTTGCCATTATTATGCCATTAATGCATTGAAATTGCAGCGATCAGCACAGCTTATGCCAGGACCTACAGGTGAAGTGAATTTACTAAGCTATCATCCGCGCGGTGTGTTTGTATGTATTAGTCCTTGGAATTTCCCGTTGGCAATTTTTGTTGGACAGGTTGTTGCCGCGCTTGTAACAGGAAACTGTGTGATTGCTAAACCTGCTATGCAAACGACAGGAATTGCAAAAATGGCTGTTGATATGGCACATGCAGCGGGCATTCCTAAAGGTGTTCTTGTGCTGGCAAATGTGCCTGGTCAACGACTGTCAAACATTGTATTGGCGCATCCCAAAATAGCTGGCGTGACATTTACTGGGTCAACAGAAACAGCGAGCCATATTAATCAACAGCTTGCAAAACGACAGGGCGCAATTATACCTTTTATGGCAGAAACAGGCGGTATTAACGCCATGATTGTAGATTCATCGGCGCTACCAGAGCAAGTTGTCCGAGATGTAATTTCATCAGCGTTTCAAAGTGCGGGGCAACGTTGCTCTGCCTTAAGGCTTTTGATTGTGCAAAATGATGTTGCTGATTCTATGATCGAAATGCTGATTGGCGCAATGGCTGAACTTAAGGTTGGGGCACCTAATGAGCTATCAACTGATATTAGCGAAGTCATTGATGCAGCAGCAAAAGATGATTTAATGGCTTACTGCAATGAGCTAAAAGCTGCACCTGATCTCGCACGTCTATTGTATGAATATCCATTGCCGGTAGAGCAGGCGGGCAATTTTGTTGCGCCTATTATATTTCAAATTGCGAAAGTGTCCGATATAAAAGCAGAGGTCTTTGGGCCCGTATTGCATGTGGTTCGGTATCGCGGTGAATATTTGGATCAAGTAATTAATGACATAAATGCAATGGGATATGGGCTTACGTTGGGGGTACATACGCGATTAGAATCAACCATGCAGATGGTCGCTGCACGTGCACATGTGGGGAACATATATGTAAATCGCAACATGATTGGCGCTGTTGTTGGCACACAACCCTTTGGTGGGGAAGGCATGTCAGGCACCGGGTTTAAAGCAGGCGGGCCGAATTATCTGCTGAAATTCGTGAATGAACGCGTGTATACGCAAGACACAACGGCCGCGGGCGGGAATGCGTCGCTAGTTGCGAATGTGTAAGATGCATAATTAAGTAGTTGAAATAGGCAGATGCGGTCTTAGAAGGGCAAATAATTCTTCTTTTTCATCATGAGTTTCAAAACCACAAAGACAATTGTCTTTATTTTGATACGCTGCTAACATTACATCTTTGCTTGGTAAAGACATACCTTCTCTTTGTGTCAGTAAAGATCTTACTGTATCCATATTTTTTCCATAACCGCCTATATAACGCGCATGGATAAATGCTAAATCCATACCCATTTCACTTGGAAAAGAGATTTCTTTAGGTCGTGATAATAGTAGGTTTATAACATTACTATGTTGAAAATTAGCTGCATCTTTTATCATGCAATCAATTATATCCTGAGTTGGTAAAAACTGAGCAGGAAGATAGCCTAATAAATAGTTTATTACTTCAATGTAGCCATACCTCGCGGCATATTTATATGCCCAGTAAATACTTTCTTTATTAATTAAAAATTCTCCATTATATGATATTAACATGCACTTCATCATATCAAGATACCCATGATTACTTATATGATCAAAAGTTGATCCAATATCATAATCATTCTTATGATGTAAAAAGACATTGAAGTGTTCGTTTAAGAGCTGACGCAAAGCACTAGCATCTTTATTGCTAACAACTTCTACAAGTGTTTTAATGCATTCAGGGGGTGTTTCAGAGGAAAATTTATTAGTTGCTTCAGAATCCAAAAAATCACTACCAAAAGCCAGGCTCACTTGCATCGTAAAAATGATAGATAATGCAAATATTCTATTGAACATAATAAAAAACCTTTTTGATGTTGATTTGAATATTGCATGCATCTATGTCATAAGTCAATATATTATGGATCTATTATATTACGATGATCTTCATATATTAAATATACATTTGCATGGCTGCCTTTTTATATGATTTTTTCTTCGAATCTACATGTGCTCCAAGGATAATATATATAAAATTTAACTTAGATAAACGACATTCAATCTCTATAGAATAGCATTCAACACTTAGGGGTAAATAGGTAATAGGCTGTCCTGCTCGTTTCGGTAGGTGGTCCGTTATGAAGTTACAGTATCTATCTTGTTTTTCATAAGCCCCCTGCTTCTGATAGTGATGAAATATTTTAGGCGCAAATCAATTTCGTAGAAAAAATGTTAAAAAGACGCCCTTTTTCAACTTTTATTTTTCCAGCAAGCTTGTAATCTAAAAATCGAATCAGATACATGGAGTGCAAGCAATGAATGATACGATCATTAGGGAGTATGTTTTTGAGAAGCTTAACTTTGAGCAAGGATTACGTGCACAAAACATTATGATTTCTGTTGAAAATGGGATCGTAACTCTAAGCGGGCGTGTGCGCACCTATTGTGAAAAATACCTTGCTGAACAAGCCACTAAAAATGTGCGTGGTGTTAAAGCTGTTGTTGAGGAGTTGGTTGTTGATGTTGATGCGCCTTTGCAGCGTAGTGATAAAGAAATTGCTGCCGCTGTTGTGCAAGCATTAGAAGCTGATGTTTCTCTTATGCCACCTGAAAAAATAAAAGTAGTTGTTGAAAATGGGAAAGTTGAATTAACCGGAGAGGTCGACGAGTTTTATAAAAAGCAGCAGGCATTTGAGTGTGTTAAAAATTTGTATGGAGTCACCAACGTTTTTAATTACGTTGTTGTTAATTCAGCCGCTAAGGCAATCGATCCAAAGAATGTCACCCATCAAATTGTTCGTGAATTTCAACGAAACGCTGTCCTGGATGCAAAAAGCATCGAAGTGGCTATTGACGGTAGTAAAGTGATTTTGAGGGGCATCGTTCGATCATGGGCCGAAGAAAAAGAGGCGCGAAAGGCAGCGTGGTCAGTTCCTGGTGTTACTGAAGTTAAGGATGAACTAGTTTTGCATATTTGCTAATTTACACCCTAGCCTCAAATTCGAGGTGGAACAGTGTTATGCGGTGCTGTTGTGCTTCGAGGTTGAGGTGTGGTGATCACTCATCACTTCAGCCAACCAATATAGTTAATCGCTAAGTCTTTTGAAAATGACCATTGGTGGGAGCATGGATTAAGTGACAATCCCCGAAGTTCTTTCCATGTTGCGCCCATCTCGGCAATTTCACTTGGTTTCAAAAAGCGATTCCACTCATGCGTGCCTCGCGGCACCCAACGCAAAATATACTCTGCCCCTAAAATTGCCCCAAGATATGACTTTGGCGTGCGATTGATGGTGGATAAAATAATCCCCTTATTATCAGGTGCTAAGCATTCTTTGCATGCAGCAAGAAATGACGCAGGATTAGGTACATGTTCAATAATTTCCGACGCGATCACCAGATCAAAACCCGCATGGTCGCTTTGACTAAATTCCTCGATGGTTGCTTGTTGGTAGTCAATGGATAGCCTCATCATCTTGCTGTGTTCACGCGCAGCCGCAATCGCCCCTAGGCTGGCATCAATTCCTGTTACTTTCGCACCCAAACGCGCCAGCGGTTCTGATAGAATGCCGCCCCCGCACCCAACATCGAGTATGCGCAAATCATGCACATCACCAACACAATCTTGAATAAACTGAATGCGCAAGGGATTCATCGCATGCAGTAAATCAAACGGCCCGCCCGCACTCCACCAAAAACCGGCATCACTATCGAAGAGTTCAACCTGCGCTGGGATAGCATGATTGTGGTTTTGGTTTGGTGAAATATAAGTTGTCACTATTTTTTACTCGAAATTAATCAAAAGCTAATTCATAATAAGCTGCATCAGCGTAATGCGATACTTATTTGTGGCACGATACATCATAAAATTTGGCGGAACATCAGTTGGAAATATTGATCGTATCCAACATGCGGCCGGGATTGTTGCTGAACTTACCAATTCTGGACACGAAATCGCCGTTGTTGTATCCGCCATGGCAGGTATGACAAACCAACTTGTGGCTTACGCAAATGCACTCAGCACAGAATATACCCCCGAACACGATGTTGTAACAACAAGTGGCGAACAAATTACAGCCGGCCTTATGGCGTTGGCACTACAAAAACGTGGCCTTAGCGCACAATCCTTTTTGGCCTGGCAAATTGCCATCGAAACAGATGCTAATCATGGTAATGCAAAAATTATAAATATCCCGTCAGAGCAACTGGAAACCTGTTTTTCACGCGGCATCATACCCGTTGTCGCTGGGTTTCAAGGGCTTAACCAAAACAATCGCATCACAACACTTGGTCGTGGCGGATCGGATACGACAGCTGTTGCGCTGGCTTCAGCCGTTAATGCAGACTCATGTTATATCTACACCGATGTTGAGGGTGTCTATACAGCCGATCCTCGCATTGTGCCAAATGCACAAAAAATTGATGTCATTAGTTACCCAGAGATGCTGGCACTTGCGATGCATGGAGCAAAAGTCCTGCATGCACGGTGCGTTGAGCTTGGCATGCTGCGCAAAGTGGATCTCCACGTACTATCAAGCTTTGTCTTGGCAACAGGGACGCATATTTCGACAACAGAAAGCACAGGTGGCATCAATGGCATCGTGCATAGTTTGAATGAAGTGCATATTTGTTTAACGGGCACAGCTGACCAATTGCAGCACGTACAAAATACACTTAACTCAGCAAATATTTTTATTGATATGGCAACACAACGTGCGCCTGAGACTTTGCATTTCACCATCAATAAAGCTGACATTGAGCACGCAAAGTCAATTTTTGCTGAACTAAAATCAACATTAAGCTTTGATATACTTGCTATTGATCCCAATATCGTTAAAATATCGATTGTTGGTGCTGGTATAAACCATGATCTAACGATAGAGGCGCTTGTGCATAAGGTTCTAGCCGCCCAACAGATTAACGTACATCTGGCATCACGCTCCGACATTAAATTAAGCCTTGTGATTGCACATGACCAAATGACAAAAGCGATGGGTATTTTGCATGACGCTCTGATCACAAATGACCAAAATCAACCACTGAATCGAGAGAATTAAATGATTGTAACTGCAGATAAAACACTTAAAAAACTATGGCAAAAGGGATGTGACTTTCTAGGATGTGAACATGCCATTTTGGGCGGTGCGATGACATGGGTGTCAAACGCAAGTCTAGTTGCATCGATTTCAAATGCGGGTGGTTTTGGCGTGGTTGCCTGCGGTGCTATGACACCTGATATTCTTGATGCAGAAATTACAAAAACAAAAACGCTTACTAATAAGCCATTTGGTGTGAATCTAATTACCTTGCACCCCATGCTGCACGATCTTATTGATGTTGTCGGTAAGCATAAAATTGGACATGTTGTGCTGGCTGGCGGTTTGCCCACAAACGAATCAATTGAACGTATTAAAAGTTATGGCTGCAAAGTAATTGGTTTTGCGCCGGCGTTGATCATTGCTAAAAAATTACAACGATCAAATGTAGACGCTATCGTAATTGAAGGTGCTGAAGCAGGCGGACATATCGGCCCTGTTTCAACAAGTGTTCTTGCACAAGAGATTCTGCCACATATTCGTGATATTCCTGTGTTTGTGGCCGGCGGTATTGGTCGCGGTGAAGCGATTGTATCGTACCTTCAAATGGGTGCCGCAGGTTGTCAATTGGGTACACGTTTTGTATGTGCAAACGAATCACCTGCGCACGCTAATTTCAAAAAAGCCTTTATCCGTGGTAATGCTCGCGATGCCATCGCATCAGTGCAGCTTGATCCCCGTTTTCCTGTAATTCCAGTGCGCGCCCTTGTGAACCAAGCCAGCAAACGTTTTGCTGAATGCCAAGCTGAAATTATTGCACGCTTTGATCGCGGTGAAGTTGAACTTAAAGATGGTCAGCTTGAAATCGAGCATTTCTGGGCAGGTGCATTGCGTCGCGCTGTAATGGATGGAGACATTGAAAATGGTTCTATCATGGCTGGGCAAAGTGTTGGTATGGTCACAAAAGAACAGCCAACAAAAGAGATCATTGATGAATTGATCGAGCAAGCACATAATTACATCTGTGAACAAAATCAACGATTTGGTTAATTATTTGCCTATGATCGTCGACTTCAACGTTGGTGACACTGGAATCCATCGCTCAATACCCGCATTAAGCCCGTCTTTTAATAAAGAGCGGGCTTTTTTTACATCTCCACCCACTTCAATGATTAATAATCCCCTGAACCAATATACAATTGGATCTTTAGCATTGATATCTTCAAGCATAGTAATAAACTGCTCAGTCTCACTCAATTTCCGCGTATTAAGCAACGTTGCTAAATACGGTGCAGCCAAATCAAATCGTGCAGGCGCTGCGGCAAGTGTATCTTTTAAATAATAAAGCCACCGCGGATCACGTTCAAATCCTAATATATCAAGCGTGACAATACGAAGGCTAAGGGTAGGATGTTTAGTTGTTAATGCTAATTCTTTGAATGTAACAAGTTCCCTCTGCGTATTTAAATCCTGTGGGTTACCTTTCGCATTTTGAAAAATAGTTTGCATATAATTGCTGGCATGAAGCCCTTGCAATGCACCATGACGTTTAATTAAATCAGCCGTTAATGTTGCAGGAGGATTAATCTTATTGGCTGCCCATGAGTATGTATGTTTGTTATAGATACGTGCAGTTTGAAACCCTTCATATGCACAAAACGCAAACCAAGGAGCGCAGAGAAGAAATACCTCTCCTTTACCAAGTGCTTTTTCTTTAAACAATTTAATCCACTTGATCAGGTAAACATCGCGTCCGGCATACGCACTGCAACAGAGTGCAAGCATGAATTGGCAATGTAAACCACGTCGATGAAATGGTTACCCACAGACTAGTATAAAACAATGCAAATGGAACATCTTCATCACATACGAAATAGATGGGTAATAGCGGTAGTGCAAGCGCAAACAATGCTCCGACAACCCCCAATGCAAGCAAATTTTCAATTATTTGGTGGTGGCAATGAAAATCAATACGTTCCAAACTATCCCAATCAGGAATTAAGGCTGTATTTTTATAAAGCGCCACAGGTATTTGTGTGAAATGAGCCAGCAATGTATCCGTGAAATGTTCAAATCCAAAGCCTGTAAATAAGCGCAGTGGGTGATCTTGAAATTCCTTAAAGACTACATGCAATAGTTTTACACGCGAGTCGAGGCTAACGAACTTAGTGGGATGGGCAACAAACTGTATAAATAATGAAAGGTCCTTTTGATGAAAATAGTTCGAAATAAATTAATGATGTGTGCAGCTTTGCTTGGATTGGTGTCAGCTAATGTTGAAGCTGCCGATCAGGCCAAAACTGTTCGTTTGAGAACTGGAAGGGAACTGTCAATTCCGACACCAGAGCAAAGCGCTGATGTACGCGATAGAGAATATTATGTGCATATTCAAAAGAAATTGCATGCTAAAATCAATCAATATTCACAAGAAGCAGCGGCGCGATTAGGTAATAGCAATAGAGAAGAAATTTTCAAAAAAATTAAACAAGAAAACATTGAAGCACAAGCGTTTCTTGCGCAAAACGGCAAAGATGACCTTCTGTATGCATTAAAACATCTTAAAGATGCATTATTGAGTTTTGAAAAAACTGTTTTAGCATCAGAAAATCCTGAAGTGCATGAAGCAACATTAAATGAAATTGCATTTATCAAAAGTACATTATTACTTATAAAAAACCCGAATTTAATTGAAGAGCGCCTGTTCTAAAATGAAGTGCAACACCCTAAGATGGTTAGTGACAAAACTAC
>JANRCF010000063.1 GCA_030727085.1 Alphaproteobacteria bacterium
TACTACTATTATTACTACTTGCAACAAATGGCCGATTTTTCACCATTAGCATTGATAAAATCACACGGACACGCGGCCATGGCGACCCAATTCGTATGATGATTGAACTTGAAAACACAGATGATTTTGTCAATGCTTTCATAATCACACCAGGACAAGAACAAAAGTTTATACTTGTATCAAACAGTGCGCGTGGCTTTGTGGTAAAAGCAGAAGAAATTCTCGCTCAAACAAAGAGCGGAAAGCAAGTTCTCACCTTAGAAGATAAAGAAAAGCCGTTTGCTTGTATTCCGGTGACAGGCGATCATGTTGCGATTATCGGTGAAAACCGCAAGCTGCTCTTCTTCCCAATTACGGATCTACCTGAAATGGCGCGCGGAAAAGGTGTCACATTCCAAAAGTACAAAGATGGCAAAATTTCTGACATTAAGACAATCGTATTAGAAGATGGACTTCGCTGGAAACGAGCTGAAAAAGAATATCACCAAAAGGATTTGCGTTTGTGGATAGGAAAACGTGCTGCAGCAGGTAGACTTGCACCTATTGGTTTTCCGCGAACGAATAGGTTTGATTAGTAGCACCACCTACAAATAACACTTTTATCAATTTTTCATAACTTTCGGAATACGTTTCTTTTGAATGAATTGGTTTAATTTTGCTGTTGTGCCAAATTTTGAAACGCTTTATCACTTTTTTTGTGCACTCACCACAGCGAATAGCACTTTCATCCGTGAGAGAAGGTTAAGGACTCTTTTGATGCTTTTTTTGGTCTTCTCGATTTTTACAATGGCAAAAGGATGATATGCGTTTATTGCTCCGTCTCATCTTTCAAAAAAAATCTGGGCAGTATGATAAAACCTTTTATATTTTATCAGTTGTGCTATTTTAATCTAAGAAATTCGCATGTGGATTATAAAATGAAAAACATATTAAATTCTGTCAGTATTATAGTTCTTTTGAGCACGGCTACCTATATAGAAGCAAATGCATCATTAGAAGCAAAAATTAAAGCGGTTGATGAACAGATTCGTAATGAAGAACAAAAACAAACTCATAATGCTAAAAAGCTTCAAGAGCTTGTATCTGAATACAATAAATTGGTGCAAGAGCACGCTTCTGCAGAAAAAAAAGGTGATGAATCATGTGACAATGCAGAACAAACGCATGAAGAAGCTATGGTGCAACGTTTAAAAGAACATGAACGCCGTATTGATGAGCTTGAAAAAATTGTTTTCACCTTGGCAGGAAACAAAGGCATACCTACGGCAACTTCCCCCGGATTGCTGCCTGCTGACCAAACGAATAATCAAGCTATTACTACTACCACAACGTCAATTACGACAGGAACTGCTGGACTAACAGGAAAATATGCTGCAGCTAATCTAGCAACAGAGCAAGCAGAAGTTGGGCCAACACCGACCCTTGATACAAAAAGCCCTGCTCTTGCTCAATTTAATCAAGCAATGGCATTGTTTAATGCTGGCATAAAAACAGGCAGCAAATTAGATCTAAAAAACGCCGCGGAAGCATTCGAGCTGATCACAACAACATACCCTGATGAAACTTATGCTAATAAATCCTTCGTTCATGGAGGTGACGCACACCTAAAACTTGGCAATATCGATAATGCTCAAAAGTGTTACAAAGTTGCTATTACTAAACCACTTGATCGACAAAATGCGATTCGTGCGCGCCTTGGCTATGGCGAAACACTTATGGCCAAAAATAATAAAGAGGATGCTTGCTCTCAAATTAAAGTACTTTCAAAAGAAATACTCGATGAAGAGCAAAAAAAACGGTTTGAGGCACTTAAAACAAAAGCTTCCTGTGATAGAAATCCGGCAAAAGCTGGTTAAGCAGAAAAAAAATAGATACACCCGCCATGAATAAAAATGCATTTTTCACTAGATGAAAGCTGCAAGCAAACTAATTTTAAATAAAAAATTTAGTATATACAGCGCATTTATTTACTAAAATCACTGAATTTATAGAACACTTCAAATGTAATTTGAATGCAAATAAAAAAATCGAGCGCCAGCAACAATCCTTCACTGCTTTGAACATAAGTCCAGCCATCACTATAGCAATGGCCACATGCGTTCTTCTGATTATCCTGGCTCTGAAAGGATCGTAACCCTGACTTTTCTTCGGCGATACAGCCATTCAATTATAAATTGATTATGGTAAAAACCATCAAAAATCTCTGCTGCTCATTTACTTCAGTAAACTCCGCTGCTCGATCTTCGGTTTCTTTATACTCAAATCATCCTTGAACCGCTATATTTTAATCAATCTTGATAGAAAATCGACTTTTTTATTAAACATGATTATGGAACATTTTTTTGTCTACCTATTGTTTTTAATAGCTTGTTTCATTTCCTAAGAAATTGTAAATTTTGTCCATATTATCAACAAAACAAATAAGATTATTACTAGAGTTAATTAAATAATACACAAAATAATTTTTGAAAAATAAAGATTAAAAATAAAATAAGCATAAATAATATGAAATATAAATCACAATTATTTTGGCTCTTATGAAAAATGGGTGGGTAAGTAGTCATTAAACTTTTTGAGACACTTAACTAAAGGTTGATAATATACTATCGTGATATAAACAATTTTTCGTATGGTGTATAAAAAAAGAAATCAAGTGAAGAATCAACTTTTTCATTCAGAATAGGCATATACCACTGCATTTTTATCTATTTTACCGCACGTCAATCCTTCCTCTTCCTCTAAGCAATAATTTTCGCTATGATACACATCACATATAGTTAATTGATTCTCAGATAAAAGGCATAATTTATGAACATTACAAAGCTTATTCACCCAGAAGGCTGGCGCTTCGTTGGAATTTTTGCTCTTATAAGCATTTGTATTGGATTTTTCTCGCAATTTGGCGGCTGGATCGGGGTTATCCTCACAACTTGGTGTTTTTACTTTTTCAGAAATCCAAAACGTCTTACCCCTCTTCGTGAAGGTTTAGTTATCAGTCCAGCCGATGGTAAAGTTGTTATGATTAAAGACATCATTCCACCTGCAGAGTTTGAGTTAGGTTCAGAGCCCTACACGCGTATTAGCGTATTTTTAAATGTATTTGATGTTCATATCAACCGTATCCCAATGGATGGCACCGTTAAAAAAGTAATTTATCATCCAGGACGATTCTTTAATGCATCGCTTGATAAAGCCAGCGAACACAATGAACGCAACTCTATCGTTTTAGAGACAAGCTTTGGCAATATTGCTTTTGTTCAAATAGCCGGTTTAATTGCAAGACGTATTCGCTGTGATGTAGACCCTGGTGACACTGTAATCGCTGGTAGCCAGTATGGTTTAATACGTTTTGGCAGCCGCATGGACATATTCATTCCACAAACAACTAACCCTCTTGTCTGTGTTGGGCAACGCATGATTGCGGGTGAAACTATTCTCGCCGATTTCAAAAGTGATGAATTACCACGCCAAGGCCATATTGTGGAGACACTCTAATGAAGTTTCGCCGTTCTGCAGATCACTTTCATCGAAAAACGCTTCGTTCGCGTTTGCCAGAACGGTTTCGCGAGCGCCGAAAACTCAAAGCCCAATCGTTAACAGCAATGATTCCAAACATAACAACACTTATGGCGTTGTGCTGTGGTATGACTGCAATTCGTTTTGCTCTTTTAGAAAAATGGGAACTCGCCATCGTATCTGTCTTGCTTGCCGCAATTTTAGATGCGCTTGATGGCAGATTAGCGCGGTTACTCAATAGCGCTAGTCGGTTTGGTGCAGAACTCGATTCATTCTCAGACTTCCTAAGCTTTGGCATCGCTCCAGCTTTGATTATATATCTACGTGGTCTTGATCGTTGGGGGGAAACAGGTTGGGCAATTGCGCTCTTTTTCACTGTGTGCATGGCACTTAGGCTTGCACGCTTTAACGTAATGAATATTGATATTGATTTACCTGCTTGGCGAGGGGGGTTCTCAACTGGCGTCCCTGCG
The DNA here is from genome assembly GCA_030727085.1 of Alphaproteobacteria bacterium. Taxonomy (GTDB): domain Bacteria; phylum Pseudomonadota; class Alphaproteobacteria; order Paracaedibacterales; family CAIOTO01; genus CAIOTO01. The sequence goes on from JANRCF010000063.1 coordinate 3,990, forward strand.
CCTGCAGGTGGATTTATAGCGCTTTACCCAATCATATTACAATATGCTTTTCCTGGATTAACCTTTTCTCAAAATATTACTTGTTATGCATTTTTCATGTTGCTCGCAAGCGGGCTCATGGTTAGCCACATTCCTACGTTTACACTAAAAAAAGTAGTTATTCCTCCGTCCCTTGTGCTTCCATTTTTACTTGTTCTTTTTGTTATTGTTGGCCTGCTCTATAGCTACCCATGGCGCATGTTAACGCTTATTGGCATTATCTACCTTGGATTAATCCCTGTTAGTATTGTGAATTTTAGAAAGCGTGAGCAAGCGTGGGATAGAAAAGAAGCTGAAAACTCTGAAACAAAAGAGCTTTAAAGAGGGAAAAGTAATGGTCGGAACGGCGGGATTTGAACCCACGACCCCTATCCCCCCAGAATAGTGCGCTACCAGGCTGCGCTACGTTCCGAACATGTGACGAATATAGCGTTCTTAAGGAGAGAAGGCAATGATTTTTGCTCGCAAAATGGATTTTGATTGGTCAAACAAACCATCAGCATGCTGCGAAATTCGTGTTTTTTCTACGCTATTCGGCTTGTGGTTTTCTGAAATTGATCCAAATGGATATATGCTTAGCTTAAAACCATATAAACCGCACCTACACGACGTTGATCCTTATGCGCCCCTTCCCTTTAATGACATTCCTTTGAAAGCAAAACCCGTTGGCACGCCTTTTCAATTAAGCGTCTGGAAAGCACTCACGCAAATCCCACATTGCTCCACCTCGCATTATAGTGGCATTGCGTCTGCCATACACAATCCACTTGCAGTGCGCGCTGTTGGAACAGCAATTGGCCGTAATCCAATTATTGGATTTATCCCATGCCACCGTGTGCTTGCTAAAAATGGTAGCATTGGCGGCTTTTCGTGTGGGATAGAATTAAAAGAACAACTTCTTGCCTATGAGAAAGAACATCGTGCCTCTTAAAAGTCTATTTCGTCTTGTCCTTGACTTTTTTTTACCAACGCGCTGCTTGATGTGCGGCATATTCACACAAACGCCATCCACCACAGAAAATTTATCACAACCCTCACTTTGCAGTACGTGCTGGCAACAACTATCATTTATTACAGAGCCATGCTGCAACACTTGTGCAGCACCACTATCTTTTGATGGTGAAGGGTGCCGTTCATGTCATGGAAAAATATTTGAATTTGATTCAGCGCGAGCCACACTTGTCTATAACGATACTGCAAAAAAACTTATTACACAGTTTAAACATTCTGGGCAAACAGGTTATGCACAATTATTTGCGCCTTGGATGCAAACAGCCATAGCTAAGCATGCAGAACAGTATGATGGAATTATTCCCGTTCCATTGCATTTTTGGCGTCTATTCAAGCGAGGCTATAACCAAGCAGCATTATTAGCGCATGACCTACACATACACATACACGGAAAACCTAAACATGGAGAAAAAACCGTTCCTATTTTACAGAACGCATTAAAACGCGTACGTCACACTCCTTCGCAAGGTCATCGCTCAGCCCCAGATCGTGTTAAGAACTTAGAAAAGGCACTAGTGGCCAATGCCGCTTTAGTTAAAGGGAAGAAACTACTTTTAATAGATGACGTTATGACGACAGGTGCAACATTAAATGAATGTGCGCGTGTATTAAAAGAAGCTGGCGCTACACAAGTTGACGTGCTTGTTTTAGCCCGCGCTCTTAAGACAGTATAAAAAAAGGCATGTTCAGATTTCTCCAAGCACGCCTTTCTCTTATTAAATTCAGTTAGCTACAACCGTTTGTCGCACCACATGTATTGCACTTCAAACATGTGCCATTACGAACCATCGTAAAGTTTCCACACTCACCGCATGCATCGCCTTGGTAGCCTTGCAGGCGGGCTTCAGCAGCTTTATCAGCGACCACTGAAAGACGTTGCTTCTTTGGTGCAGCTCCCCCAACCGTTTGCGGTGCAAATGAATCCGTACCTGTCGCCCGCAAAGTCTCTTCAAACTCATCCTCGTCAATTGACATTGTTGTTTTTAATGAAGTTGCTGTTATTGCTTTTGTATGCGCTATTTCATGTTCGTGTTCATTCAATACTGAATAGTCACTTGTTTCACCAATCGTATCATTTGACATTGCAGGCTTTACATGCGCCAAGTCATGGCGTCCAAGATACGTAATCGCCAATTCACGGAAGATGTAATCCAAGATAGATGTTGCCATCTTAACGGTATCATTTCCTTCAACCATGCCTGATGGTTCAAAGCGTGTGAATGTAAAGGCTTCAACGAACTCTTCAAGCGGCACACCGTATTGCAAACCAATAGAAATAGCCATTGCAAAGTTATGCATCAACGATCTAAACGATGCACCTTCTTTATGCATGTCGATGAAAATTTCACCCAATGATTTGTCAAAGTATTCACCAGTGCGAAGGTAAATTTTATGTCCACCAACAACAGCTTTTTGCGTGTAACCACCGCGGCGACTAGGCAATTTACGGCGATTCGACTGATAAATAACTTTTTCAACAATCTTTTCGATAATTTTTTCAGCTGCAACCGTTGCTTTTTCAGCAGATGGCATCGCAGATAGCTCTTCAGCTTCGTTTTCATCAAAAGCAACTGCATTCATTGGTTGTGATAACTTAGAACCATCGCGGTACAATGCATTCGCCTTTAAGCACAAACGCCATGACATCAGATACGCTTCTTTGCATTCATCAACCGTTGCATTGTTAGGCATATTAATTGTTTTTGAAATAGCACCTGATATGAACGGCTGAACCGCACTCATCATCGTGATATGGCTTTGTGAAGACAAGAAACGTTTTCCAATACGACCACACGGTGATGCGCAATCAAATACTGGTAGATGCTCATCTTTTAATAGGGGGGCCCCCTCAAGAGTCATTGTACCGCAACAATAATTATTTGCTGCTTCAATATCAGCTTTTGTGAAACCAAGGAATGTAAGCACGTCAAAGCTGACATCATTCAATTGGGTTTCTGAAATACCAAGTACATCTTTACAGAAACCTTCACCAAGAGACCATTTATTAAATGCAAACTTAACATCAAAAGCAGACGCTAAAGAAGTTTCTAATTTAACCAGCACATCATCCGTAAAACCTTTAGCTTTGAGTTGCTCAAAACTAATAGCAGGTGATCCTTTTAACGTACCATATCCAACCGCATAACGTGTAATTGCTTCGATTTCTGCATCAGCGTAACCAAGTTTCTTAAGTGCAGTTGGCACCATTTGGTTAATAATTTTAAAGTATCCGCCGCCAGCAAGTTTTTTGAACTTAACTAGTGCAAAGTCAGGTTCAATACCCGTTGTATCGCAATCCATAACAAGACCAATAGTTCCTGTTGGTGCAATCACAGTTGTCTGTGCGTTGCGATATCCATACTTCTCACCAAGTTTAAGAGCTTCATCCCATGACGCCTGTGCTGATTGAATAAGTTCTTTTATCGAACATTCTTTTTCAAGCAATGGAACAGGATTAATTGTTAATCCCTCATAGCCTTTTGACTCACCATAAGCTGCGCGCCTGTGGTTACGAATAACACGCAACATATCTTCACGGTTAAGCGCATAACCGGCGAATGCACCTAGTTCTTTTGCCATTTCAGCTGATGTTGCGTAAGACTTACCGGTTAAGATCGCCGCAAGGGCGCCTGCAACAGCACGTCCTTCACGGCTGTCGTATGGAACACCCATTGCCATTAATAGGCCGCCAATATTGGCATAACCAAGACCAAGTGTTCTAAATTCATAAGATAACTGTGCAATTTCTTTTGATGGAAATTGGGCCATCAAAACAGCAATTTCAAGAACAACCGTCCACAATCGCGTTGTGTGTTCATACAAGGACGTGTCAAACTTGCCATCTTTATAGAACGTTACTAGATTGATCGATGCCAAATTACATGCCGTATTGTCCAAGAACATATACTCAGAACATGGATTTGATGCATTAATTGGTCCACTTTTTGGACATGTGTGCCATTCATTAATCGTTGATGAAAAATGCACTCCAGGATCCGCACAAACCCATGCTGCATATCCAATTTTATTCATTAATTCACGTGCTTTTACAGTTCTAATTGTTTGACCAGACTTGCGTCCTTTGAGATTCCAGTCACCGTCATTAAGCGCTGTTTCAATAAACTCATTCGATAAACGCACTGTGTTGTTTGAATTTTGCCCTGACACTGTGCCATAAGCCTCTGAATCCCAATCAGTTGTGTAGACAGGAATATCAAGATGCGTGTAGCCAAGCTCAGCCAAATGAATTGTGCGACGAATCAAATTCTCTTGAACCATTGCACCACGTGCAGCAAGAATAGCCGCTTTTAATACAGAGTTCTGCTTAGGATCTGTTTTTTGATCTTTAGGCAAATCACTGTGAATGCAAGCATCAAGAACTTCATTAAGGTACTTATTATTAATTTTTGAACCAGAAACAAGCGCTGCAACTTTTTGTTCTTCAACAACTTTCCAGTTAATGAATTCTTCAACATCTGGATGGTCAATATCAAGCACAACCATCTTTGCCGCACGACGTGTTGTTCCACCTGATTTAATTGCACCAGCTGAGCGATCGCCAATACGAAGAAAGCTCATCAAACCAGAAGATTTTCCGCCACCTGATAATGACTCACCTGAACCACGCACATTAGAAAAATTTGTTCCAGTGCCCGAGCCATATTTAAACAAGCGCGCTTCACGCACCCACAAATCCATAATACCGCCTTCATTCACAAGGTCGTCACCAATCCCCTGAATAAAGCATGCGTGCGGTTGTGGACGTTCATAGCTTGATGTTGATGCGGTTAGTACACCTGTTTCACCATCAACATAAAAGTGTCCTTGAGCAGGGCCGTTAATTCCATACGCCCAATAAAGTCCTGTGTTAAACCATTGCGGTGAATTTGGTGCGCACATTTGGCTGGCGAGCATAAAACGTAGCTCATCATAAAACGCCATTGCATCTTCTTCAGTATCAAAATAACGGTTTTTCCAACCCCAATATGTCCATGTCCCAGCGAGTCGGTCAAACACTTGTTGCGATGACATTTCGCTTGCAAAGGTTGTGCCCTTTTTCGCTTCCCGGCGCCACAACCATGATGGAACACCTTTTTCTTCAATAGCCACGACTTCAGCAGGAACACCTGCTTTACGGAAGTATTTTTGTGCAAGCACGTCAC
>JANRCF010000064.1:0-383 GCA_030727085.1 Alphaproteobacteria bacterium
ATCCTCCATCTATAACTAAGTTAATTTTATTCCCTAGATCATTTTCAACTGCTGCGGCAGACGTTGGGCTGATGTGATTTGACCTATTTGCACTAGGAGCCGCAAGTGGTTTTCCAAATTTGTTGATTAGTTCAAGTGCCACTGCATGTAAGGGTATACGTATTGCAACTGTGTCTAAGCCAGCAGTGACTAGATGAGACAACATATCATTGTTGCGCCTTACAACAAGGGTAAGTGAGCCCGGTTTTATTTTCCAGAAAATGTTTGCAAGCTTTTCAGCAAGTGGCGTGAAAACACCCCACTGTCGTGCCATTTCAATTGAATCGACGTGAATAATAAGTGGATTAAAGGATGGTCGATCTTTTGTTTCGTAAATGCGTGCA
>JANRCF010000064.1:393-5397 GCA_030727085.1 Alphaproteobacteria bacterium
AGCCATAGACTGATTCCGTTGGCATACCAACAACATACCCATCAGTCAATAATGCAAGTGCTTTATTAAGTGTATTTTGGTTGTATTGTTCTATCATTTTGTAATTCTAACCATTAATTTTGTTGATGCTGTGCTAAACGACGATAAGATTTGCGCTGACATTAACATATCATTTTGTTTATTAATACCATTTATCTTGCCGTCTTGCGTAACAGTTTTGTATAGTGTTTACGTATAACATAAAATGATGAAAATAAATGAACACACATGAAATTGTAGATCTTGTAAAAACGTTACTAGACGATAAAAAAGCTGAACATGTAACCGTAATCGATTTAAACGGGCAGGGCGCTATTGTTGACTACATGATTATTGCATCAGGAACATCTAATCGCCATGTAAGTGCTCTCGCAGGCTTCATTGCAAGTGAATTTAAATTACGTGGTATTCAAACTGAAACTGAAGGCACGCCTTTGTGTGATTGGGTATTGTTAGATATTGGTGATGTGCTCGTGCATTTATTTCGTCCAGATGTACGTGAATTTTATAATCTCGAAAAAATGTGGGGCGATAAATCACCACGTCCATCGTCAGCTAAACCAAGTGACTTGGCTGCGCTATCCGCATCACATGCAGCGACATCAACAACTGAACAATAATCTTTATGAAATATTTGCTGATAGCTGTTTCTGATATGCGAAGCGGTGTTGAAAAAGACTTGTTTGAGCAGTATCAAAAACGTTTGACGCGCTCATTAGCAGTTGTTGAGCTAAAACAACGTAACTGTCCAAGCAGCGAAGCCGCCGATATTCTAAAACATATTATTGCCGACGATTGGGTATGTGCACTTGATGAACGAGGTAAATCTGTGACATCACGTGAATTAGCTCAGCGAATAGGCGATGCAGAGCAAGCGTTTAAGCGGGTTGTTTTTATCATTGGTGGTGCGGACGGTTTGGCAGATGACATTCGTGCTCGCGCAAATTTCTGTTTAAGCTTTGGAAAACTTACCTGGCCTCATCTATTGGTGAGAGGTCTTCTTGCTGAGCAGCTATATCGTTGCCAGCAAATAGCTGTTAATCATCCGTATCATCGAGACTGAGATTTCCGGCTTTATTATCGCATACGTCTAACGTGCACGTAAAAGGCTCCATCGCCTCCATCTTTGGGTTGTGCTTTATTAAAACTGACCACAAATTCTGGATGTTGATTGAACCAGTACGGCGCTAACTCATTAAGCACGCCGCCTTTTCCTGTGATAACGAGAACAAAATGCAAATTAGATGTTTGTGCCCAATTAAAAAAACGGTGCAAAGCTGATTCTGCCTCGGCACGTGTAAGCCCGTGTAAGTCAATACGGCCTTCAATACTTTTCTTTTTAATTTCTTTTGTTGTTAAACGCTGCACTTGTTGGTGTGCCCAGCGTTCAGATGCTTCACCTTTCCATACACGCTCTTGCAGTATTACCTTAGGTGGTTTTTTTTGTAGGGTAATCTTTCCTTCAGAATTTCGCTCTGGCATTTCAGGGATAATTTTATCCTGTTGATTTTTAAGTGGTTTTATATTTTTTGCAAATAAATCCCAGATGTTTTCTTGTGTTTGATCATCATCTACCATGTGTTTAACTTTTTGGCAGAAATACGTATAAGTGGCCTTTGCTATTCATTTTACCTGCAAAAAGGGTTGCTTGCTCGCCAAAGCCCCAGAAATAGTCAGCGCGAAGGCCGCCTTTAATGGCACCGCCTGTGTCTTGCGCAACTGTTAAGTGTTGCAAACGTTTGTGTCCATGAATTGGGTGCTCTATATCCAGCCACAGCGGAGTACCTAAGCCAATATATGATGGATCAACCGCAATGCTTCTTTTCGGTGTGAGTTCAACACCTTGCGATCCAATTGGGCCATCACCAGCAGTTAATTCACGGAAGAATACATAGGATTCATTCGTTGACATAATATCTTCGGCTTGCTTTGGATGTTCTTTTAGCCATTTTCGAATAGATTGCATAGAAACACTGCCAGGCTGAAATTCGCCACGCTCTAACAAAGTCTTGCCAATTGGATGGTAGAGATGCTTGTTCGTACCTGCGTACCCTATGCGCAACATTTTGCCATTATCAAGTTTTACACGGCCAGAACCTTGAATTTGCACAAAGAACGCGTCAACTGCGTCATCTACCCAAACAAGCTCAAGTTTTTTGCCTTTTAAAGCACCTCGAACAATATCAGCGCGTGAAAACTTTACATTGACTGAATTGTTACTTGGATAGCGATAGAGAGGCGTCTTATAACGCCCATGGCGGCGCATTGATCCATGTAGAAGTGGTTCGTAATAACCTGTAAATTGGCCATCGAAATTGTTATCTAAGGATACTTTGTAAGATGTTAGATGTTTTTGAAACAGCGCCTTCCAGTGTGTTGGTTGACGTGAGTGCTCTGCTATAACAGCTGTACAAAATGCATTCCAATCTTTTAGCTTACCACTTAGTTTTGAATTTTGGGGAACAGGATAGTATTTATTTTGTTGTTTTAACATGACTTCGCAGGATCGTTTAAGCGCTGGCACTGCTTCTATGATTGTGTCATGTTCAAAAAAGGGGAGGCTATTTTGCAAGACAGGCTGATAAGACAGATTGCTTGTGCGCCTGGTTTCACAAGCACACATGATTAACGCCATTGAAATGAGAGCACCAGAGCGCAACGATAAAAAATTAGGCATTTTTTGATTCAGTTTTAACCAATAACCAGATAGAAGAGCTGGATGAAAATGTTCGTTTAAATGTCCAAACATCAGTAACTTTTGTTTTTAAACGCGCAGGATTATCAAAGCTTACGCCGTCTGCATTAACAGTTGCGAGCATTTGTTCACTTTGAAATTGGACGGTAATTGATGCGCTTGCCTTTGTTAACTTCATGTCAATTATTTCTGCCTCAACAAAATCAATTAAGGCTTCCATTTGTTGTTCGTTTTCCTGACGTGCATCGATCGCATCAGCAAATTTTGAATAAACTTCTTTGCTGAGTAATTTTTTGAGCTGAGTATGGTCGGCATTTGCATACGCCACAACGATCTTTTCAAAAGCTCGGCTGCAGCCACGTAAGAAGCTTTCTTCGCTAAAACTTGGATCATTTGCTTTTAATTCGGATAGTAAGCGATCAAAAGCTCGTGTAGGCTCGCTTGCCATTTCTGATGCAGGTGATTTGCGATTTGGTAAAACAATTACATTATCACTTTCAGCAACATGATTTGTTTCAACCTTTGCCGGTGTTGGCCAATCGCGCGTTTTTTCTTCACCTGTTCTTGTTCCAAGTACAGTCCATAGTCGGTAAAAAACAAAAGCGCTTAATGCTGCAAGTAAAACTATTTCCATCAGACTAACTTGATCTCTTTCTGAGAAGGTTTTATTTTTGTAATCATAACCTCAAACGTAAATTAATGAAATAGCATACACATTAATTTTTCCTCTCAACTATAGTTTATCGCATAAAAGATAAAAAAAGGATTAATTGTTCTCATGGAATTTTTACGTTTTTTTTAGAAGCCCCCTATGCCTTGCACGTGTTTTGTGATCACAACATATTATGTGGAATTCTTCTAGCAAGTATCATTCTCATTAGTCATGAATTACAGATGATGTGATTATTCAGGGCAGTTCAACTATTCAACGTGTTGCTCGTGGCTCGAAAGCAAGAAAAAATGTTCAATCAATGGTTGAGCTTGATAAGCATATATCAGCTTTGCGTAATGCTATTGCCGATAGGACTGCCGGTGTTATTGCTGCAGATGCGGAAGTGTTAAGTGGATTATCAGAAGCGGAGAAAAAGATTTATGCACGCTTACGCAATGTGCATTTGTTTGATAAACAGAAAAAATAATGATGCTAGGTAGTGCTTGCCTGAAGGTTTCTCACTAGCACAATCACTTAAACTTCTTTGAATGCCCTTTGCTTACCAAATGGTGATAGTGCATCAAATTCTTTTCAACTTTATCGAATAAAAGCCCTCTTTTAAAGTCAAAGAATGGGTATTTAGTACTATGCGCGCCTGTTTGATCGTGAGTGATTCCACATTGCATTCCAAGCATTAGCTCAATTGCTTCAAATACAGTATCAACAGGCCAGATTGAGAATCGACCTTGCTTCATGTCTTCAACAATGTTTTCATGAAGTGTCAAATTAACAACGTTTGCGCGTGGTACGATGACGCCTTGTGTTCCTGTAAAACCTTGTGTTTCACACACGCGGTGAAATCCTTCAACTTTATAGTGCGTTCCACCAATTGGTTGTGTCACCCCAAATTGATTCATTGATCCAGTTATTGCAATATCTTGCCGCACAGGTAGGCCTGATAATGACGATAAAATTGCGACCACTTCTGCCATGGAGGCACTGTCGCCATCAATATCTACATAGCTTTGCTCGAATGTAAGGGAACACGTGTAGGACAAAGGAAACTTTTGCGCAAAGAACCCATTTAGGAATCCTTCTAAAATCATGGCGCCTTTTTGTTGAATAGGACCTGCCATTTCCGTTAGACGTTCAATATTAAGCACACCAATATCGCCAGCATAACTACGTGCCGAAATGCGGCAGGGTAATCCGAAATTATGATCGCCAGTGCTTATGACAGAAAGTCCATTGACCTGACCAATGCTTGTGCCCTGTGTATCAATTAGAATTTGGCCTGCTTGAATGTCGTCGTGATTTCTATCTTCAGATGTGGCATTACGAATCCTGCGCATAGAAAGCGTCTTGTATATGGCGTCTTTTGTAATGTATTTAGTGTCACCTACATTAACGCCTGCTTCCAATAACACATCAGCAATTTGTTCAAAGCGTGCACTTAGCTTTTCACGATGCCCAACCCAGCGAGCACTGCAGCCAAGCAAATAATCAAGCGCGTTATCATCAATTGGTTTGCCCGTTAATCGTAGTGAATTGTGACGTAATAATTGGCGATATACATGGACATTATCTTCAGTTGCAGGCATATCGGCATCAATATCTG
>JANRCF010000064.1:5407-9127 GCA_030727085.1 Alphaproteobacteria bacterium
CAGTAGGGGGACGCAATTAAAAAGACTTGCACATCAAGCGGTATAGATTCCGGCTCAGGCGCATCCAGTAAAGGCAATGTGTTCTCACGGTAACGTTCTTCAATTCGTATCACTTGATCACGGAGTGCAGATTTTAGCATTTCCCACACGTCAGGGTTGCGCGCAATTGCATCTGCACGAAGAACGAGAATACCCCCATTTGCTTGGTGCAATGATCCAGACCGAACCATCGTGAAATTTGTTTCTAAAGACCCATTCGCATTTGTTCTGTACTTAATTGATCCAAATAAATTTTCATACGTGGGATTGTGCTCTAATACAACGTGCGCATTAGGGTGTTCATTATTATTGACAAGAATATTAACACTATATCGTTCACGTAAATGTGTCGGCATTGTTTTTTGATTGTCATCACCGTCGTCATCGTCAGCAAAAGAATGAAATCCTTTTGCTTGCTTTAAAAGGTCATCCTTTAATTCATCAATCCATGTGCCTACAAAAGGTGTAAATTCTTCATGAAACAGCGTGAACAAAGGTGCAATTGCTTTTTTGGCTGTTGCTTGAACAAATTCATTGATTTTTTTATGAGCCTTTTGTGTGAGCAAGTTTGCGGCCAAAGACATCTTGCTAATTCGATCGCGAATTATTTGAATTTCAAGGAGATTATCAGGGCTTGCTTCACTTTCGGCATCACTTAAGTCAATGCTGAAACCTTCGCTACTTTGAATAACATCATATCCTTTTTCTTTTGCATAAATCTGAACTTCTTGTATTTGTTCGTCAATTTGATTTTGCAACGCGACTGTTAGTTTGTCTATGTATCTAACAAAATAGGGGCTATTGAGTGTTTTATTAAGCACCGTACCAACATTTTCGATAAGTTCATCCAGTTTTTCTTTGAAATGAGATCCCATTCCTGATGGAAAGGAGAAAGGTTTAGGTTTGTGATTATGCAAGAAATTATTCACGTAAACCCAATCTTTAGCGGGCGGCAGAGTTTTTGTATATTGTTTCAAATAGGAGAGAGTCGATGTCATTCGACCACTTCGATCTTCACCCACAACAAATACATGAAACCCCTTATCGCGCATTTTAAGACCAAATTCAATTGCATCTCGTGCACGCTTGTGTGAAGAGAGGTCAAATAAGCTTAAATCGTGATCTTCATATGTTTCACATCCTCTGCTTCCTTGTGTCAAAGGTGCAACAAATACATCGCTAATCGCTTGCGGATCGAGCGGTCTCATGTTTTTGAATGTTGGAATACCAACATCTTTGTATGTAATAGGATCTTTTTTCATACGTTAAGTATACATCTAGAATGGTTAACAGAATCTTAAAGCCTCTTTTTATTCATTATTTTTTTTGAAAATTGTCAATTTAATACTGTACAGTTTAACGATTTATTAGTATTTATAATATTATAATTTACGGATAATACATCTTATATGTGCTGTCAAAATTCATGTGCTCAGTAATGCTACGCACAGCGGTTGTATGCAGACGTGAGAAATAATATTTTACAGATAAAAAAGTGAAGAACATGTTGGCAGTGCTAATACAATTCTTTTTCAGCCAAGTGCGGCTAACGTCTCTTCTCTTTGAAAAAAAGTATGTTATACTTACACTATTATGCTGTCTGCCTACGTTGTAATGGTATAAAGTTGGACAAAAAAAGAATAGGCATATTCAAAAAAGGAATACTGTATGCTCAAATCGTTTCGTGATGGATTATCTCTCTCAACACGTCGAAAAATTGTATTTTTTACATTGGGGCTAATTGTAGGTTCTCTTCTGCTTTCTGTTGTTTTTCAGGCCCTCGGTGGAACAGTGTCAGCCATTAAAGAACGGTTATGCGCAACAAATGATTCACATGCACGTGCTGATCGTTTGGTTAATGTGGAAGCATTGCCCGCTAAAGTTGGTACAATGACAAAACGCGTAACCGCAGTTGGTAGAACAAAAGCAAACGAATTCGTCGTTATTAAAGCAGAAATTCATGCACGACTTAAAGAGATATTATTTACCGAAGGTGGAACTGTCACAAAAGATCAGGAAATCATTCGTTTTGAAAATGATGATGTGCAAGCTGAAGTGCAAGCAGCTGAAGCAGAACTTTTTCTAGCGCAAGCAAACTTTGATAGAACGTCAAAACTTCACGAACAAAAACTTGGCAGTGCTAAAGAATTTGATAAAGATAAGGGCACACTTGATGCAGCGCGGGCGCGGGTTTCTGTTGCTAAAGCTAAACTTGAAAAAACGGTTATTAAAGCACCTTTTTCTGGTCAAATTGGTATTGTTAAAGAAGACATAAACGTTGGTGCTTTTGTTCAATCGGGTACGGAACTTGTGACGCTGGTTCAAACAAACCCTATGAAAATTGATTTCAAGGTTCCTGAAAAATTCGTGCATGATGTGGGGGCAGGTCAATCAGCGGAAATCAGGATTGATGCATTTAAAGATCGTGTGTTTTTGGCTACTGTTGAGGCAGTTGATTCAAAAGTTGACCCAGATAGCCATAGCTTAGCAATTCGTGCAACGACTGATAATGATAACAATGAATTGTTTGCTGGTTTGTTTGCGAATGTAAGCTTGATCATAGGTGAGCGCGGCAACACGGTAATGGTTGATGAAGCTGCAATTGTTCGTGAAGGTACGATTGAAACAGTTTGGGTGATTGAAAAAGGTAAAGCACGCCAGAAATTAGTAAAAACGGGTGTTCATGAGAAGAATACGGTGGAAATTATTGCCGGTATCAACCAAGGCGAGATTGTTGTTACAACGGGACAGCAGCGACTTCAAAATGGTATTCGTGTCAAAGTTGTTAATGATAAAGAGGAAATTGAACGTGAGCGCTTAGCAAAGGAAAAGGCTGAAAAAGAAAAAGCTGCGAAGACCTCTGCAGCCACCCCTGCTGCTAAAAAGGCAGATGATGCTAAAAAGGACGATTCAAAACTACAGACGCAAAAAGAAGAGTCTTCTCCTTTGAATAAGGCAGCAGAACAACACGATACAACTAAGGCAGTTGATGCGCCAAAAGCGCAAGAAAGCACCAAGTCAGTAGAGAGTGCTGAGACGAGTAAGGCTGTAGAAACACCCAAAAGTGTAGATGTGACAAAAGCAGTAGAACAGCTAAAAACCACTGAAAAAGAAAAAGCTAAAGTTGCTCAAGCACTTTTCTTTAATAAGCAAAGAAACTCTACGCACGCTGAGCCAAAGAAATAACGAGGCATATTTTTTATGAAATTATCAGAAGTTTGTATTAAACGCCCCGTTCTGGCTTGGGTGTTAACGCTGGTGGTTGTGCTGGTGGGTATCGTTGGATTTTTACGTTTGTCTGTCCAGCAGTATCCAAATTTTGAAACGCTCTTTCTTACCATTGAAACGCAAATGCAAGGTGCAAGCCCTGACATTGTTGAAACGCAGATTACACGTGTTATTGAAGAAGCTATAGCAGGCGTAGAAGGTATTGATACAATTTCATCGGTCAGCTCAGCTGGTGACAGCAAAGTGCAAATTGAATTTCGCCCTGGTCGCACAATGGATAATGCTGTTAATGATATCCGTGATCGCTTGGCAAGGGCACATGATAAATTGCCAGCAGAAGGTAATCGGACAGACCCACAAATCAATAGAACAAAGATGGATGAAAAACCAATTATTACATTGGCTTTAACCAGTGACAAAGATGAACCGAGCGTCTTGTTTGATTATGCTGAA
>JANRCF010000065.1:0-10403 GCA_030727085.1 Alphaproteobacteria bacterium
CAAGGCAATTGCTGATGCCCGTGAGCATGGTGATTTAGGTGAAAATGCTGAATATCATGCAGCTAAAGAGAAGCAAAGCTTTATTGAAGGTCGTATTGCCGAACTAGAAGATAAGGTAAGTCGTGCGGAAGTTATTGACCTTTCTAAGATTTCAGGAAGTGATATTAAGTTTGGTGCGACAATTCAGCTTGTTGATGATGACACTGATGAGCTGCATACATACCAAATTGTAGGTAGTGATGAGTCTGACGTGAAAAAAGGATTGCTTTCAATCACATCACCATTAGCGCGTGCGCTGATTGGTAAAAAAGTGGATGATAGCATTGAAGTTATTACGCCGAATGGTGGTAAAGCTTACACGATTCAAGAGGTACGATACGTATAATGACTTCTCCTTTGAAACTTGATCTTGTAGATACGCAAACAGCTGAACTTGACGAGCTTCGTGAGCAGTCTTATCAAACGCGGCGTGCAACAGTGCCTGCACTTGAAGAATTACTGTATAAGCCATTGCCTGTGCTTGATCATGGTTTTGTCCGCGTTGTTGATTATATGGGTGATGACAGTGCGATTGTTCAAGCGGCGCGTGTTTCCTATGGTAAAGGAACAAAACAAGTTTCTGAAGATCGTGGCTTAATTCGTTATTTGATGCGTCATTGGCATTCTACGCCATTTGAAATGTGTGAAATAAAGTTGCATGTTAAGTTGCCTATGTTTGTGGCGCGTCAATGGATTCGTCACCGTACAGCGAATGTGAATGAGTATTCTGCGCGGTATTCAATTTTAGATCGTGAATTTTATGTGCCATCACCAGAGCATTTATCGGCGCAATCAAAAACAAACCGACAAGGGCGTGCAGGCGTGCTTGAGGGTGAGCACGCACAAAATGTGCTAAACATGCTGAAAGAAGATGCAACGCGTTGTTATGATAATTACATGTGGATGCTTAACGAAGATGAGTCCAAAGGCGATCATGATGGGCTTGCACGTGAGCTTGCTCGCATGAATTTGCCGGTGAATTTTTATACACAATGGTACTGGAAAGTTGATTTGCATAACTTAATGCACTTCTTACGCCTTCGCGCTGATCCACACGCACAACATGAAATTCGTGTGTATGCTGATGCAATTTTAAATATAATGAAGGCTTGGGTTCCATTGGCGTCTGATGCTTTTGAAGAATACCGTTTGGGTGCTGCTCAATTGTCAGCAACCGGTGTTCGTCTTGTGCAGCGTCGTTTGGCGGGCGAGAAAATCACCTATGAGCAAAGCGGTTTATCTAAGCGCGAGTGGATTGAATTGTGTGAACTGTTTGATGTTTCACAATAACATAGAAAATTAGGGTAGCATGACAGACACACCCGCACAAAAAGTACCATTAAAGAAACCCGATTGGATTCGAGTAAAAGCGCCTGTTTCAAAGGAATATCATGAAACAGCTGCGTTGATGCGTTCGCTTAATCTAAAAACGGTGTGCGAAGAGGCTGCTTGCCCGAATGTGGGTGAATGTTGGTCAAAAAGACATGCAACGATGATGATTTTGGGTGACGTGTGTACGCGCGCTTGTGCGTTTTGCAACGTAAAGACAGGGCGACCTGACTTGCTTGATCCACATGAGCCGGAGCGCGTCGGCAAAGGCGTGGCTGGGCTTGGTCTTAGTCATGTTGTGATAACATCTGTTGATCGTGATGACTTAGACGATGGCGGTGCCAATCATTTTGCCGAAGTTATTCGTGAGATTCGTAAGCAGTCCCCTGGAACCACAATTGAAATTTTAACACCAGACTTTTTGCGAAAAGAAGGTGCGCTTGAGATTGTTGTTGAGGCGCGGCCTGATGTGTATAACCACAACCTTGAAACAGTCCCGCGTTTATATCCATCCGTTAGGCCCGGTGCGCGTTATTTTCATTCATTGCGTCTTTTGAATCGAGTCAAAGAGCTTGATCCAACAATTTTCACAAAGTCAGGTATTATGGTTGGTCTTGGTGAACAACGTACAGAAGTATTGCAAGTTATGGATGATTTGCGAGCAGCTGATGTAGATTTTATGACGATTGGCCAATATCTTCAACCAACACCAAAGCATCATGATGTGATGGAGTACGCAACACTTGAGCAGTTTGATGATTATGCAAAAATGGGACGTGGCAAAGGTTTCTTACTGATAGCAGCTTCACCATTAACGCGATCATCCTATCATGCGGGGGATGATTTTGAACGTTTACGCGCGGCACGGCTTGCACAAACAACGAAAGCAGATTCTTCAAAGGCTGATAATGCCAACGCATAGTGAAAAGCGTATTGTTCCTTATAGTCCTGCACAAATGTACTCTCTTGTCGCGGATGTCTCATCTTATCCTGATTTTCTGCCTTGGGTGAATTCTGCTTGTCTTTATAATCAAACCGAAAATGGATTTGAGGCCGATCTTTCAATTGGTGCAACTTTCATGAATCATGCCTACTCATCTAAGGTTGTTTTGCAACCTGATCTGTATCGTATTGATGTGACTCACACCAAAGGGCCATTTCATCATTTGAATAATCACTGGATTTTTTGTGAATGTAATGATGGTACGGAAATAGAGTTTTTTTTAGACTTTGAACTGAGCAATCCATTTCTAAAACCTGTTTTACAGCCCTTTTTGAATCAAGCAGCTAGCATGATGGTAAGTGCTTTTGAAACACGTGCGAAACAATTGTTTGGATAAAGTCGTGTACTAAATACAATAAAACTGGTAAAATTATTCCCGATTAACCCTGATTCGACTTCCCCTTTTTAGTAAAGTGAAATTATATGAATGAATTCCTCCTCCAAGCATTTGTCATGCTTCTTGTTATTATTAACCCCTTTGCTGTCGTTCCTATTTTTGTATCATTGACGCGAAATGACTCTGTTTCTGTTAGAAGAAAAGTTGCCAAAAAGGCTTGCTTAATTTCGATTACACTTCTGTTGTCTTTTGCATTCGCAGGCGATATGTTACTTGATTTAATGCGTATTTCACCAGAGGCATTTCGTATTACAGGGAGTTTATTACTTTTGCTTGCAGCGATTGAGATGGTTTTATCGAAAGGTGGCTGTGCTGATAATTCACAGAATCATGATGTTAGCAGCGATGCTGGAAGATATGAAGATATTTCAGTTTATCCACTTTCTATCCCCTTGCTTTCTGGTCCTGGTGCATTGACGACGGTTGTTCTCTTGATGAGAGAAGCTACAGAAATAAGTTTTCAAGCAGTGAGTGGTGTCGTATGTGTGGTTTTCTTAGTTATTGCCATTTCATGGGGTGGTTTGTTGCTTGGTGATCGTCTAATGCGTGTAATAGGCATTACAGGTACAAACGTTTTAACACGCGTATGTGGCATTATTCTAGCGGCTGTCTCAATTGATGGCATCTTAAAAGGTTTGATTGCCGTATTTAAGCTTGCGAAAGTATAAATTGAATGGCTAAAGCAACGCATCGATTTGTTTGTCAAGATTGCGGATCGTATTATTCAAAATGGGCTGGTCGGTGCGAGGGGTGCGGTTCATGGAATCGCATGGTAGAGGAAGTTCTTAATACGAAAACAGCGAAAGGCTCGCGCATTTCGCCTGACGAGTTTTTTGAAAATCTAGCGATTGAAGATCCAGATAAACATAATCAAGCCCGTCTGCCAAGCCACTTAACCGAATTTGACCGCGTGTGCGGCGGTGGCTTAGTACCTGGTTCAGTCTTGTTGATTGGGGGTGACCCGGGGATTGGCAAATCGACATTGCTTTTGCAAATCGTATCCAAAATGGCGGCTGAACGTTCTTGTGTGTATATATCAGGCGAGGAAGCAACGTCACAAATTCGTTTGCGTGCAAATCGTTTGGGTTTGGCGAATACCCCGGTTCATTTGGCGGCTGCAACGCAATTGCCTGATATTATTGGCGCGCTTAATCGCATGCCGGCTGTTGATGTGGTCGTGATCGATTCCATACAAACAATTGCCAGTGATATGATTGAATCGGCCCCTGGCAGCGTATCGCAGGTGCGTGCCTGTGCATTTGAATTGATTCAACTTGCTAAGAAAAAAGGGTTTGTTCTTATTTTGGTAGGGCATGTGACCAAGGAAGGTACACTTGCAGGTCCGCGCGTACTTGAACATATGGTTGACACTGTTTTATATTTTGAGGGTGATGGTGCGTATGATTATCGGCTGTTACGTTCAGTAAAGAATCGTTTTGGCCCATCAAATGAGATTGGTGTTTTTGCGATGGAAGAGGGCGGCTTGCGCCCTATTGAGAATCCGTCGGAGTTGTTTTTATCACAGCATGAAACCCCCGTTAGTGGCACGGCTATTTTTGCAGGCGTGGAGGGGACAAGGCCGCTGTTAGTTGAAGTGCAGGCACTTGTAGCGCCATCAGCTTATGCAGCGCCAAAGCGCACAACGGTGGGGTGGGATGCGAATCGTTTGGCCATGGTGGTTGCTGTGCTTGAGGCGCGTTGTGGGCTTAGTTTTGCTGGGAAAGATATCTATTTGAACGTGGTTGGCGGCCTTAAAGTAACAGAACCTGCTGCTGATTTGGCCATGGCTGCATCGTTGATTTCAGCGCTTAGTAATAATCCTATATATGGCAAGTGTGTCTATTTTGGTGAAATTGGTTTAACAGGCGAGGTTCGATCGGTTAGCCAGGCTGAGTCGCGGTTAAAAGAATCAGCGCGTTTAGGGTTTGAAACGGCTTATTGTGCGCCAACAACTGCGCGTTATGTGGATGTTATTCCTCAGCATGATGTACGATATGTGTTGGATTTGGTTAAGCTTTAACTTGAATCTTCATTTTTTTGTTGTCATCCCCGCGCAGGCGGGAATGAAGTATTCTTTAAAACGCAAACGAACCAAAGTGCTTTAGCCACGCCTCGTCACCATCATACAATTGGCGAATATCTACAATACCATTTTTAATCATGCAGAGACGTTCTAACCCCATTCCGAAAGCAAAACCTTGATATTCCAGTGGGTCAACGCCGCAGTTCGTCAATACATTCGGGTGTACCATGCCGCAGCCTAAAAGCTCTAGCCAATCGCCGCCTTTACCAATGACAAGTTTTCCATCTTTTTTCGTGCAGGCAATGTCGACTTCAGCAGACGGTTCAGTGAATGGGAAAAAACTTGGGCGGAATCTGACAGGTACATCAGCGACACCAAATAGGGTGCTGCAGAATTCACGAATGAGCCCTTTTAAATGTCCCATATGAATATCTTTATCTAAGACTAAGCCTTCGATTTGATGAAACATTGGTGTGTGCGTCGCGTCTAAGTCATCGCTACGATATACGCGTCCAACAGAAAGCAAACGAAGTGGTGGTTTTTGCGTTGCAAGTGATCGAATTTGCACGGTTGATGTATGCGTGCGCAAAAGATGTGTTAGATGCCCTTTGATGAAAAAGGTGTCATGATTTTGGCGAGCAGGGTGATGCGCGGGGATATTGAGTGCGTCAAAGTTATGCCATTCATCGTCAACCTCAGGCCCTTCGGCAAATGTGAATCCGCGCTTTTGAAAGAAGTCTGATATTTCTTCTTTAAGTGCAGTGAGCGGGTGAATACGTCCAAGCGCTCCGCTTTGTGTGAATGTTGGTGATGGCAATGTGACGTCAAGTGCTTCAGCCGTAAGCTTTTGCTCTACAGCCTTTTTTTCAAGAATTTGAACTTGGTTTTGAAATGCTTCTGTTAAAGAATCACGCACTGCATTGATTTCGGCGCCCTTGGCTTTTTTTTCGTCGATTGATGATAGCTGCGCAAGGCCTTTAAGTGCTTGTGTTACTTCTCCGCTTTTTCCCAACAAACCGGTCTTTAAGGCTTCTAGCTGAGGTAAATCAGTTGTTGCTATTATTTGATTAAGCCAGGTAGGGAGTTGTGATTGCACGGTGCGAATTCCTAAGTTTGTGTTATAAAAAAAGCCCCAACAATTGAATGTACGGGGCTTTCTCTGAGAGCATTAAGTACCTAAAAAGTAGAAACTAAGCAGCTAAAGCTTTTTTTGCTTTCTCAACAAGTGCTTTGAAAGCATCAGGTTGGTTCATCGCTAAGTCAGCCATAATTTTACGGTCAACTTGAATGCCAGCCTTGCTTAAGCCGTTGATGAAAACAGAATATGTTAAGCCCAATTCGCGCGCACCTGCATTGATACGTTGAATCCAAAGACCACGGAAATCACGTTTCTTATTACGACGGTCGCGGTAAGCATATTGTAATGCTTTCTCAACACGTTGTAATGCAATACGGAAACAGTTTTTTGAACGGCCGCGATAGCCTTTTGCCATCTTTAGAATTTTTTTGTGACGAGCGTGTGACGTGACGCCTCTTTTTACGCGTGACATAGATTAGATCTCCTTATACGTGTAAAAAGTAGGTTTTGACTTTTTTTGCATCACTAGGGTGCATAATAGTCATGCCGCGTGCATTGCGGATCATTTTGTTGCTACGCTTGCGCATACCATGGCGTTTACCGGCTTGGCCCATTTTAACTTGGCCAGAACCTGTTAAGCGAAAACGCTTTTTAGCGCTGCTTTTGGTCTTCATCTTGGGCATTTTGTTCCTCATAAGGTTAAAATAAAACAGTTCGTAGATTAGGCATGCCCAGGCTTTTTGTGCTAGCGACTGTTTAAAGCCACTATTTGCCCTTGCCACGCTACGATTTCAAAGTAAAGAAAGTATAAAATTGTTTGCCCTAGAAGTCAAGGTGTTCTTGATATTCAAAATGGCAATCTCACACCTCAGCGGACATCTTTTGCCGTTCAATCTTGGCGCCGACGGCTGTTAATTTTTGTTCCAACTTTTCGTAGCCACGATCAAGATGATATACGCGGCTAAGTACTGTATCGCCCTTAGCAGCAAGTCCTGCTAACACAAGTGAAACGGACGCGCGTAAATCTGTTGCCATCACTTCGGCTCCACTTAAAAAGGGGACGCCGCGCACGAGCGCAGATGAGCCATGAACGGTAATATTAGCGCCCATACGGCATAATTCAGGTACGTGCATAAAACGATTTTCAAAAATGGTTTCGGTAATCATTGATGCGCCATTTGATAGCGTCATTAGCGCCATCATTTGTGCTTGAATGTCTGTCGCAAAGCCTGGATAAGGTTCGGTCATTACATCGACCCCCTGAATAGAACCAGCACCTGCTTTTATGTTAAAGCCATTCGCTGTTGGGGTGATAATTGCACCTGTGCGTATTAAAGCTTCACTTACTGTTGGAATTAGGGCTAAATCGGTGTCACATAGCGTGAGTTCCCCTTGCGTAATAATCGCCGCAATAGCATAGGTTGCTGTTTCGATGCGATCGGGAAGGACACGGTATGACGTGCCTTTTAGGCGATCTACACCTTGAATTGTAATGCGATCTGTTCCTGCACCTTCGATGATCGCGCCCATGCTTTTCAAGCAATTAGCAAGATCAATAATTTCCGGTTCACGCGCTGCATTGATTAGCACAGTTTCACCTTTGGCAAGCGTTGCTGCCATCATTAGATTTTCCGTTGCTGTGACAGAGATTACAGGCATGCTGATTGTTGCGCCGACCAAGCCATCAGGTGCAGAAGCGTTAATATATCCTTCGGATAATTCAATGTGTGCGCCTAGTTTTTGCAGGCCGTGGATGTGAATATCAACGGGGCGTGTGCCAATGGCGCAGCCGCCAGGTAATGAAACGCGAGCGGTGCCAAAGCGTGCAACGAGTGGGCCTAGCACGAGGATTGATGCACGCATTTTGCGTACAATATCATACGGTGCGGTTGTGTTTTCTACAGCTGATGCATCAATTGTTACTTCATTATTTTCTGATGAGATAATGCAGCCGTGTTGCGATAATAATTCAACCATTAATCGGATATCCGCAAGTTCAGGCACATTGCTTAAATGGAAGGGTTCTTCTGTTAATAAACCCGCCGTTAAGAGTGGCAGTGCAGCATTTTTCGCGCCGCTGATGTGTAGTGAACCATTAAGAGTATTTCCGCCTTGGACGATAATGCGATCCATTTTCTTCTTTCTTTCGCCGTCATCCTCGCGAAGGCGGGGATCCAGTCTATTTGTGTGATTATGATTGTGCTTTTGTGAATTGTTCTGGATTCCCGCCTGCGCGGGAATGTGTATACCCATCATAAACCAATCTATTGATTTCTAAGAAGTAATTTTACTCATCTAGCGTCTCCTTCAAAAGCCTTAGATAGTAAAACTATCTGCGGTTTTAAAGGCTTGTTTTATAAACAAAATTTCTGACTTAGAATTTCAACATTTTTATTCATGATGGGTATAGTGGAAAAAATTACGTTATAATCGTGGTAGCGTTACGCCCTTTTGTCCCATATATTTACCGCTGCGATCCTTATAGGATACTTCACATTCACGATCTGCTTTAAAGAACAGGAACTGACAAACACCTTCGTTTGCGTAGATTTTCGCGGGCAGGGGAGTTGTATTGGAAAACTCAAGAGTTACGTGACCTTCCCATTCAGGTTCAAGCGGCGTCACATTTACAATGATTCCACAACGGGCATATGTTGATTTGCCCAGGCAAATAACAAGTACATCACGCGGTATACGAAAATATTCAACGGTTCGACCAAGTGCAAAGCTATTCGGTGGTATAATACATACATCTGTGTTGCGTTCGACAAAGCTATCTTCGGCAAAATTCTTTGGATCAACAACAGCACTATTTACGTTCGTGAAAATTTTGAATTCAGGCGCCACGCGTGCGTCATATCCATACGACGATACACCATATGAAATGATACCATCACGTTTTTGACATTCGGTAAAGGGCTCAATCATGCCTTTTAAGGCTTGTTCGCGGATCCAATGATCAGATTGTATTGACAATGCAGGTTGCTTTCATTCTAGATTATGTATTTTTTATTGATACCATAATTGGGGGTTAATCAGCAAGATTTCCGAGAAAGTGGACGTAAACAATTATTTCTGAATTAATGCTATTTTACTTCAACATATGGTGCAGATCCGTGGTGGATCGCTTGTTTCTTTCTTGCAATTACTTTTAATAATATCCAAGAAAGCAGCAAACCAACAGGAATAATGATGAAAGAGATTTGATAGTTGTAGCTTAACGTATTTCCATCTGTTGATATAACTTCATATTTTGTGCTTTCTAAAATTATTCCTGATAATGGCTGAAAAATAATCCCGCTAGACATGATAATACTATTAATAAAGCCAATAGCCGTAGCATTAGCATATGTTGGGTTTAAATCTTTAATAAAAGCAAAAGATAGAATACGTCCGCTACAGCATACGCCAAACAAAAAAAGTAAGAGAAAAGTAAGATTTAAGGGCATATTGGGTTTGTAAATAGCAACGAGAAAAATACATAAAGAAAGAAGCGAAGACCAAGAAATTACTCTAACATAATTATTAAGTTTACTTGCCAAACACGCTGCGAATGGTGCTCCTATCGCTAATCCTATGAAAAATAACGTATTTGCAAAAGAAGACTCGGTGTTACTTATAGAGTATGTTTGTTTTAAATAAGGAATGCTCCACAATTCAGCAAAAACAGATATGGGCAAATACATGAAGCAACCGCATAAACCCATTAGCCAGTTTTGACTGTTAGTAATAACGATTTTAAGCGTGTCAAAAAAAGTTATTTGAGTCTTGTGAGAGGGTTCTTTAACAGTGTTTTTCTTATCCCGAATTATAAACCAAGAAGCTAATGTGATAATTAATCCTATTAAAGCCGTGATTAATATAGAATTTCGCCAACCACTTGTTTGTAAGCTGGAAGCCAAATAAACTCCACCCAGGCTTGACCCCAAAGATCCTACTGCAGTTGTGATGGCCATCATAAAGCCAAATTTATGAGCAGGAAACCAGTCGGTAATTATTTTAGCACAGCTTAAGAAGACGCAAGCGGAGCCTGCCCCAATAATAAATCGAGCGACTTGTGCTACAAATATACTGTCAGTTTGTGAAAAAACAAAGCTGCCTGTTGCGCATAGCGCTGCTGAAAGCGTGATAACTTTGCGAGGACCTAACCAGTCAACAATTAGTCCGCATGGAATTTGAAACAATACATACGTGTAGTAATAATATGAGCTGATGAGGCTTAATGCTGCGGTATCTACGTTGAATTCTCGCATTAATTCATCTGCCATAATGCATGGAGATACGCGTAATAAGTATTCGTAGAGATAAAATACCGCTGCTATCCCCCAAACAGCCCATTTATATGGAATTTTAAACGAAAAATTAAAAAGAGATAGGGTTGGTAAAGGAATATTTCTCACAAATTTAATACTGTTATTCAACAAAATTTAAATCCTTTATTATTTAATTATTTATATGGTCGCCTATTCAACATTAAAAGGCATTGCTATGGAATAACAAAAAAAGACAGGTACATTTAGTATGATCTCTATCA
>JANRCF010000065.1:10413-33233 GCA_030727085.1 Alphaproteobacteria bacterium
GGTATTATCATGAGCCGAACAATTGGCACGCACTTTCCCAAGATGAAAGGGGGGCTGATTTACGCACTTTTGAAAAGTGGAAAGACAAAAGTTTTATAGTAAAGAAAGAAACGCATTATACCACCATCACACGATAAATCAATCGAAATCAAAGAAAGCTCAATTATTGTTATCAGCAGGCGCATGTTTGTGTTTTTGATTAATTAAGAATGGTTAGGTTTTTCAATAGTGTGTCACGACGCTCTAAGATAGCATTGATTATATTAAAATGAGGAATCGGGTTTAAGAATTTTTGTTTGTGCTGTGGATCATAAATAGATTTGCTCACAATTATATCAAGGGTAAATGTATTTAAGTTTTTAAGAATCTTATATGTTTCGCTTGTGCATGCTTTGGTGTAATAAGCATGTTGAATTTGTTCATTAAACGCATAAAATTGACGCCATAGCTTGTTTTTATACATCACACAATTAAAAAGATCTGCCCTTGATTTGTTGCTTTTATCATAGAAAAATTGCGGAAATGCATTGCCGTATTTTTTTTGTAAGTTGTCACCTATAGGCTTTTTAAAGATTCTAGCTAAATGAAAAGGAAACGCACCTTCAGATGTATTTGATGTGTCTTCTTGGGGTATTATTTCAGCTTCTTTTACCATAACAAAAGGTAAATCATTATATTGAACATGCTGAGGGTGTGAAATATTGCCATTGTCAATGACCACTAAATATGTTTTGCCACAGTCCTTTTTTATGATGATGTTATTTTTACCAACATCCCATTGTCCAAGGAGGAAGTAAAAAATTTTCAGATTTTGAACTTCCTTTTCCTCAGTTTCTGCCATTGCAATTTGATAATTATTATCTTTTTGTGCATCAATATTGCTATCGACATAAAACTGAAATGACCCAAGTTGTCCGTTAATTTCACGCATAACTGTTGGTGGAATATTAGGAAAGCCAAGAGCGAGGGAGCATTGATAAGCTACAACTTCCCCATATGCCTCATTAAGTGCACGCTGATCATTAATGTCAACAGGTTTGAAAACAGCTTTTATATTTTTTTGTAATTCTGGCAAGAATAATTCGATCAAAAAAACATTTTTTGTGTAGTTTACTTCTCTTTTCTGAGCGTTTAGAAAGTCGCTCATAGGTTGTTGTTGCAGAATGGTTCCGCTTAACAAGGTCCTTTCAATTTCTTTATTATCCCACAAAACAGTGTCTGCTGGCTTTGCTTTATACAAGTTGTGTAGATCTATAATGGTAGATACATTCTTGCTTACCATTGAATCAATTGGTACATGATTTTTTATATTATGACGTACTTTTGTTGAAGAAAGACCAAGTTCATTTGCATCATCAATAGTGCCTATAATTGGACGGTCGTAAATTTTATTGTCTAACGTGCTGATGTCATCTCCTGATCGCACAGAAATAATAAAAGATTGTACTGGAAGTGCCCTTGAGCATCCTCTTGTGTGATTGTAATATTCTTTAGGAATATGGATGCCTTGTAATGAATTTTTACGCTTATTCTTTGGGTCAGCAATAGCAAGTGCTGTATCAGAGCCAATGATTGCAATATATGTGGTGCCTTCAATAGCGCTTTCAACATAAGGTAATCCGCAGTCCGATATTAGTGTTGTTGGTTTTGTTAAATGAGATTGCATGATTTGCGGCGGCATAGCTGTTACAATCACTTTTGGATGATCTTTGAAAGTATTATAAATCATTGAAAAACGCTGAGTTACGTCTGCTCTGTTTTTAAGGGGATCACCGCCCCAAATTGGATAAATTAATACGAAATCACACAAGTCTTGCTCGAGCAAAAGCTTTACTACTCTTTCGTGTCCGATATGGAGAGGGTCAAAGGATCCTAAATAATAACCTATCCGTTTATGAGACAGTTCTTGAACCAAAGTGCCATTTTTGACTAGGTCTTCGAGCAAAATTGCCTGCGCTGTCGAGATAAAAAAGAAAAGTAAGTAAATGAAAGAAAGGGCAGCTTTTTTGGGCATTTTCGCAAAACTCAATTACATTAGGCTAAAATATTATAGGAGGAATTATTGATTTGGCTAGTTTTTCTTCGAATGATTTTTCATCTGTAAGGTTGAGGCGAAAGATGGTAGTGAGGTAAGAAAATGATAGATCGTCAAAGCAGTATCTTGCTGCGGGGGCTTTTATTTTCCTTTGAAATGTTTTGAAATGCCGCACTTAGAATGTATTTATAGATTAATTTTAACAAAGTTGAAAAGAAATATGTCTCATAAAAAACGCACTATTTGATATGAAAGATTTATTTTTCTTGTGAAAATACTTGGTTTCTTTGATTTTTTGCTATAGAGTGATGCTTAGTTAATTGTATTAAGTAGTATTAATGTCTAAGGAAGACCTAATTGAATTTAGTGGTGTGATTGTTGAAGTTTTGCCCAACACCATGTTTCGCGTTAAACTTGAAAATGACCATGTTATTCTGGCGCACACTTCAGGGCGCATGCGTAAAAATCGTATCCGTGTCCTTGCTGGGGATAAAGTTACCATTGAAATGACGCCGTATGACCTGACAAAAGGGCGTATCACTTTCCGTCAAAAATAAATATGCAAAGAATCCTAATACAGCCATATTCAAACGGGTTGCGTAGTGCTCTCTTGAAAAGTGGTGTATTAACGGATTTAGCATTTGAACGTCCCATTGTTGATAAGCAAGCTAATCTTGATGATGTTTTGTGTGGCAGAGTTTTGTCTGTAAGACGAGATTTTGTCTGGTTTGATTTGGGGCTTGATATCGAGGGTGTTGTTAAAACCTCTTTATTTCATCGCAATAAACCACATGAAGGTGATTATTTGTGGCTGCAGGTGGCGCGGTTACCTTGGCCTGAAATTGGTAATATTGTTCATAGCGAAAAAGGCTATCGATTAACGCCTCATATCACATTAGCTGGTCGTTATTGGCTGTATAATCCGTTTGCACGTCGTGAATCGAAATGGATTCACCGAGCGGCGGCTTATGGAAGGTCAGACAATGATCCTGTGCTGATCGAAGAAAAAGAAGAACTATACAGGCATGCTATTCGTTTGCACGTTCCCCCGTCTAAGCTTGGTATATTTGAGCGTGCATTAACGCAGTGGCAACGTTGGATTCGCGATGCTCAAGAGAACGTTATTATTACATGTGAAACACCGGCTGTTGCGCTGTTGGTAAAAGAATGGGTGAATACTAATTGTCCTGAAAAAGCACATACAGTTACGCTTGCTTTGCAAACAGAAACTCAATTATTTGAATGTTTTGGTATTGAGGATCGCTGGGCAGAAGTTTTAGGTCCAAACGTTATGTTGCCTGGCGGAGGAAGCCTTGATATTCGTGAACTTGCAGCAGCAACGTTGGTTGACATTAACACCGGTGGGCAGCGCGACGATTTTTTACAAGTTAATATGAAAGCCCTAAAATCAATTGTTCAGCAAATTCGTTGGCGCAATATCACAGGTAATATTTTAGTAGATTTTGTGCGCTTGTCAAAAGCCACGCAATCTGATTTTTTAAAACATGTTGTTGAGGCGTTTCGTGGAACCGATGTGCATGTGCTTGGTTTTTGCGAGCTTGGATTGCTCCAATTACAGCGCACGCGTCACCGGCCATCATTGTTGATGGAACTTATGCTGCAATGCCCGACATGTCATGGAGATGGTCTTGTTGGTAGAGTCTAAGTTAAACACTGTCTTTGATACACTAGAGACACTTATTAAACCAGATGGTGTTTACATTCAGTGGCACGATCAAATTTTAAAAGCTGCCATTGGCAGAAATGGTTTGATCGCAGCAGAAGATAAAATCGAAGGTGACTTTAAAACACCTAAAGGGCACTATCGCGTAACACATGGTTACTATCGACCTGATAAAATGGATTGTCCAAAATCAATTATCCCTTTTACAGCAATTCATTCATCTTTTGGATGGTGTGATGAGCCGTCGCATGCCCTTTATAATCAGCAAATTAAAAAACCATTTGATGCAAGCCACGAAGATCTATGGCGTGATGATGGCGTGTATGATTTGATTTTAGTCACAGATCACAATACGAATCCTGTTGCACCGGGGAAGGGGAGTGCCGTGTTTATTCATGTTGCGTGCGAGAACTTTGAACCTACGGCGGGGTGTTTGGCGCTACGAAAGCAAGATCTTTTGATGATTGTCGAGAATTGTGAAGCAGGGCTAGCTTGGGTGGTTTAGTATTATTAACTGCGATCTTTTAATTCCAATGCGCGTTTATAAACTTCTTTTTTAGGTAATGCATACGCTTCTGCCACCATATGCGCTGCATCTTTGATTGAAAGTGTTTTTAGTGCATTGACTAGCGCGCTGTCAATTGATTCATCTGATGCTGCGTCATCTGCGGCTGCTTCCCCAAGAACGATCACAATTTCCCCGCGTGGCTGGTGATCTTCATAATGTGCAATGACAGATGCAAAATCGCCTTGCTTGACTTCTTCAAACATTTTACTAATTTCACGTACAACAGCGACGGCTCTTTTATGAAATACTTTTTCCATGATTTGTAGCGTCTGAACAAGGCGGTGAGGTGATTCAAAAAAAACAAGTGTACCGTTGAATGGTACCCACTGTTCCATTTGTTTCGCATTAAAAAACCCAACATACGCAAACGCATGGCTCATAAGTCCTGATAGTACAAGTGCTGCTGGTACTGCTGACGCGCCTGGCAATGTGGTTACATAAACATCGGCTTCTTGGCAGGCACGTACAAGTTTTGTGCCAGGGTCAGAAATCAATGGCGTTCCTGCATCGCTAATCAATGCAATTGCTTGACCCTCTTGGATGGCCTTAATAATAAGGGGACGGACGCTTGCAGCATTATGATCGTGGTATGACCATAGCTTTCGTGAAATGCCGTAATGGCTTAATAACTTTCCAGATACGCGTGTGTCTTCGCATGCAATGATATCGCATTGCTGCAACGTTTCGATGGCGCGCAATGTTATATCTTTTAAATTGCCTATTGGTGTGGCAACACAGTAGAGTCCTGGCTTTAATGTCATGTCAAATTGCGATTATTGTTTGTGTTCAGAGATTGGCATAAAACTTGCACAATCAAAAGGATAAAATAAATTACGAATAATTTATAGTTGCGTATGTTTATACCCATCGGAAATAAAAACACCTATTGTGCAAGATCTGCCGTCATCACTCGCTTGCGAGGCAAGTGTGGTGATCCAGCCGCTTTTCTTCTAGACGGCCACGTATTTTTAAGGCTTGCTATAACGAAGGAAGCTCTTATTGTGCTTATTAGATTTAGCGCTTTATTCCTTTTTGCATGTCAAATGCACGTTATGGCCGCAGGTGGCATTGCTTCTTGTGACATTTATATTCGCCAGCAAGAGAGTTTTTATAATATTCCCCCTCATTTATTAAAAGCTGTTTCTCTTGTCGAATCGGGCCGCACAATAAAGCCTGGGCAGCGTGTCTCTTGGCCGTGGACAATTAATGTGAATGGACGGGGTTATGTTTATGAATCAAAGCAGCAAGCGATTAACGCTGTGCGTAAGTTTCAAGGACAGGGCGAAAACAGCATTGATGTGGGCTGCATGCAGGTTAACTTAAAGCATCATCCAACCGCGTTTAGGCATTTAGAAGATGCATTTGATCCGCAATTGAATGTGGCGTATGCGGCGCAATTTTTGAACAATCTAAAAAGACAACTTGGTAGTTGGCGAATGGCTGTTGCTCATTATCACTCAGCATCACCCCAGTTTCATTACCCATACCGCGAAAAAATTCAAAAGCAATGGGGAACATTACGAAATTCAGCTGGAAATATGGCTCCTATTTCTCATGATATAAGTTATACCGAAAATTCAATGACAACAACTTTGCAGCATCCACTTATGCAGCACACTAAACATCAGAAAATGAGGAAGCCAGTACAGAAGGTCCAGGGCACTTCGCCTATCATTGCACCACCGGGTAAGTTTTATTCAGTAAATGGTGCTGCTCATAAAGCACCAGAATCTTATGCTAAAGTCAGGTACCGTAAGTTTTATCGCGTGCTACCTCAGAATCAATTGGGTTTTTTCCCAGTCAGATAGAGCTGTTTTGATAAGGCCTTAAATTTTATTGCCGATTCAGCATGCCAAACTGAATAGCCCCGTTTGGGTTGATCCATACGGGAATATTTGTTGTAAAGACGGAAACAGGCGTTTTAATGTTTAATGTCACTGTTTCTTCTAAATCAATTTTCTCTTGTAAAATTTCTCGATTCACTTTTTCTGAATTTAAAACCCAAAGTGCAAGTGATACTGGGTCTGCAACACGAATGCACCCTGAGGATAGCGCCCGAAGACCTTTATTAAAAAGTGATGTGTCTGGTGTGCCGTGCATGTATATTAATTCGTCGTTTTGTAAGTTAAATTTCACAGCGCCAAGTGCATTTTTTTTGCCGGGTTGCTGCCGCACTTTATATGGAAAGTAGGTGAGTGATACATCTTTCCAATGGACATGGTTTGGTTCTAAAAGTTCGCCGTTTGAATCATATACAAGATAATCACCACGCTTTAAATACTCAGGATCTGCGAGTACCTTCGATAGTTTATCTTTGACAAATATGCTAACCGGAACGCGCCAGGATGGGTTGAGTACTATGCTTTGTATAGGATATGTGCTGATTGGTGTCGGGCGACTTCTGCTGCCTACAATTACGGATTGCGCAAGCTCAACTTGATCATTATTGATTGCAAGAAGATTGAAGGTTGGCAAATTTACAATAATATAACGTGTGCCGCATTGGGCTTTTAGTTCGTCAAATTGTGTTAATGATTGGCGAATGGCTCTGGCGCGAGTGCCAGGCATTATATTGAGATGCATGCATGTCTGTTGCCCAATAATACCATCAGAATCTAGAGAGTGGCTTTTCTGAAAAGCTTGGATTCCTTCTTCAAGCGCTTCATCAAACAAATCTTCGTCTGCGATTGGTTTGCTTGGTGTGATTTTCAAAAGTGTGA
This sequence comes from Alphaproteobacteria bacterium, assembly GCA_030727085.1. GTDB lineage: Bacteria > Pseudomonadota > Alphaproteobacteria > Paracaedibacterales > CAIOTO01 > CAIOTO01. The sequence goes on from JANRCF010000065.1 coordinate 17,421, forward strand.
GTTGTTTTCTTATTGTGCTGATGACAGGATCTTTGTCGCCCTTTTTAAAGGCTGATTTTAAGCATGTAAACTGAGGCCAGTAGCGAACAGATTTTGTAAGTTCTTTATAAAAAGTTTCACTGTTAATTAGTTTTTGCCTGATATCAGATATTTTTACGTGAAGTTGTAAGCTTGCTTTAGCTGTTTTATCTGTCGTTGATGCGTGTATGTAAAAAGAATAAAAAAAGAAAAAAAGGGCAAAAAGAAAACTCATGGGCACATAGTTGAATACAAAATATTGTTTTTATAAAAGCATAAAAATGACTTAAAATATATTAAAATTAGTGATATGCCCAGTAAAAATAAAACACTCATTGTGGAGTATGTTTGAATTGCGTATTTTTTTAAAAATTATGTTTAATCCATGCATTTAACTTTTTCAATACTGGCAATTTATTTCCTGACAAAACATTTACCTTCTGACTTTCAAAGTCTTGAAAAGCATATTGTAACAAGCCAGAGCATGTTGAAAAGCTAGGGTCATTAATTAAATCGATTGTCCCTGATAAACCATTAGGCGTACCAAGCCGCACTTGTCTGCCGAAATACTGATTTGCCATATCACGAATTCCTTGTAGTTGGCTGACACCACCTGTGATGACAATGCGCTGGAAAGCGAGTGGGTCTATTTCGTGTGTTTTAACTTTTTTAAGAATGCATTCAAAAATTTCTTCCACACGTGATCGTATAATATGGATCAACATTCCTTTTGGAATTTGATGGCTGTAGTCTTGTATTGACTCACCCATCTGCGCAACCATGATACTTTCACGGTCATCCGTAGAGGATTGAATAAGTGTGCCGTATAATGTTTTAAGTCGTTCTGCTTGCACGAGGGGAGCAGCTAAACCCCGCGCGATGTCGTTTGTTATATTCGCGCCACCAATAGGAATTGTTGAAAGACTTGTGAGGGTGCCTTCGTAAAATGTTGCAATCGTTGTTTGGCCTGCACCAATATCGATCAACGTAACACCAAGTTCCATTTCATCTGCGACAAGAGTCGATAGGCCTGATGCATATGGAGAGACAACGAAGCCAGTAATATCAAGGTGACATCTACCAATGCATGACGTTAGATTGCGAATCATTCCGGTGGGTGCAGTCGCGATATGTAATGTTACAGATAGTCGTTGTCCAATCATGCCTATTGGGTCACGAATGCCTTCAACATTATCGATTGTATAGCTAATAGGAAGTACATGTATTACTTGATGATCTGGTGCAATTGCTGCGTTACGATTAAGTGTTAACAATCTTTTTAGATGAGATTCGTCAACAGGGTGATTTGATAATTGTAATTCAACTTTAATACGATGTGATTGTGCCCATCTTCCAGGAATGGCAACATAGACGCTATTAATGTTTTGTCCTGCTGACTGTTCTGCAGCATGTACTGCATTTAAAATAGAATCTTCAAGCGCTTCAAGGTCTATGATATTGCCGCCTCGAAGGCCTTTTGATAGCTGATACCCAATACCAGTTACTTTCAATGGCGCTTGATCTTGATGCTTACTGCCAACGGCACGCCCTATGGCGCAGCAAACTTTACTTGTTCCAACATCGAGTGCGGCAAAAAGTTCACTTTTTGGTATAGGCAATCGCTTGTTAAATAAGCTCATTTAAATTAAATTCCTTAAGTGATTCACAAATAATTACCGTGTTTAATCTTAATAAAAAATAATTATTTGCACATGAACGAGCAGAGTGTGTATGTCAGTGCTATTTTGACGTTTAAACTACGGAAGATAAAAGTAGCATATTTAGCAATACTTGACTATTAAAAGATTGAAGGAATGGTGTTTAGTTTTGTATTAACTTTGTTGTTTGGTGAGCGTTAACCTTTTAGCAATTATTTTTCTGTTATTATAGAATTAAAGTTTTCAGACATAATTTGTTGATTTATTTTTTGACTGCTTTGGCATGGAACTTGCACACATGTAGTTGGTTAGATAAGAAAGTAATGTTAACGTGATTCTAGGTTCGCTGCTAAGAAAATATTTTTGTAGTTTGTCGGCCATTGTGTTGGTTTATTCTGTATTGGCTTATAATTCAAGCCCAGTATTTGCAGCAACAATAGCGCCGAATCCAACAACAACTGCCCCATTATTTCCATTGACGCCTGCAAATGCAGGTCAAGCAATGCCAGCAGTCGCAGTGACGCAATTACCTTTACCTATTGCACCTATGCAGGGACTACCTTTGCCTATTGCGCCTATAATGACTGCGCCAATACCGCTGCAATTACCGACTAATAATCCAACGGTAATATTGCCCCCATTATTTAACACTCAATCTTTTGTTCCTCCCGGGACAATCCCGCCTCCTGCTATTATTCCAATATCACCTACTATTACGCCTACATCACCTGCTACTCCTACATCAATTGTTATACCCTCTCCTGTTTTGCCTTCAGCTCCCCAGCCAATTGCAGTGTCCTTAACGCCAATAGCAGAGAAATCTCCTGCACGAGAAGAGACGCCTGCAGCTTCTCAAACATTGCCACCTGCTACGCCAATTGTTGTTATCGATCCAGATACTCTGACGCAAGAGCCCATTCACCCTGCATCAAGATTGCCTAAGCCTGTTGCTGTTATCGAAGGAGTTTTAGGAAAATCGCAGCAGAGCCCAGTTGATACTCGATTACTATATGAAAATAAAGTGCTTAGTTTTGAAGAAGCCCCTCCTTGCCCAGTTGTACCGGCAAGTTTATCAAGCATCCCTAAGCCAGAACCTTTGCCACCAAAAATCGAGGCGGTGAAGAAAGTCGAAGCGCCAAAAGTAGAAGAGAAGAAAGAACCCAAGAAGAAAAAGAAAAAGAAAAAAGGTAAAAAGAAAAAAGGTAAAAAGAAAAAAGGTAAAAAGAAAAAGAAAAAGAAGTAAATATAGCGATTCCAGTTTAAATTGATTGTAAACCAGCGTCGTTGCGAGCTTCATCAAGGCGTGGCAATCCTGGCTGTTTAAGTAGTAGCCACGTCGCTGCGTTCTTTCCGTCTTCGCTTTTAGTTACACCGAGACAAGTTACGGTGATGAATTCATGATCAGTTTATGGGCGAGCCGCTATAAATAAGTGAAACCAAAATAAAAAAGAGGAAGCAAACGGTATCAGATTATTCCATAGAGACGGGGGGAGTGTTCAGTGAACGGTCTCTTCTCGTCCAAATTACCCCATTAACACGATTCCGTTTTCTGCGCGCCAATATAAGTATACTTCATCATCCCATTTTACATCGCGATCCGTAAGACGCAAAAGATTGGTCATAGCAGCTTGTACACGTTTCCCTGATTCTAGTTCTATGTGATAAATTGACATATCGCCTAAATAACCAATTTCACGCACAATACCTTTTGCACTGTTGCGTTTAGAGGAAGATTCAACGTTATGAGATTTTTCGATGATTTCAGTTCTAATTTCTGTAGTGTCATTTTCATCTTGAATTATCTCGTTTTGATATTCTTCGGGTGGTATGGATGAAATCATGATTTTTTCTGGACGAATAGCAACAGACACGTGTGCGCCGAGAGGCATCGCTGCGGTATGTGTAATATAGAGTTGGCCTCCAGCATCAGGCGCATCAATAACAACATGGTCTGGTTCATCAGCGACAACAACACCATCAAAAACATTCATGGTACCTATAAACTCAGCAACGTAACGCGAGTTGGGAAATTCATATATATCGTGTGGAACTCCTATTTGGCGTATGCGGCCTTCTTCCATGATTGCCATGCGTGTCGACATGGTCATAGCTTCTTCTTGGTCGTGGGTTACAACTACAAATGTGACACCAACTTTTTCTTGAATGTTAACAAGTTCAAATTGGGTTTGTTCACGTAACTTTTTATCAAGTGCAGCCATGGGTTCATCGAGTAATAAAAGTTTTGGTTGCTTTACAAGGCTCCGGGCGAGTGCAACACGTTGCTTTTGCCCACCAGATAATTGATTTGGTTTTCGGTCAGAAAACGATGCCATTTGCACAAGGTCTAAAACTTGGTATACTCGATGTTCAATTTCAGACGCTTCCATTCGTTCTTGTTTAAGGCCAAAAGCAATATTCTGAGCAACGGTCATGTGCGGGAATAGGGCATACGATTGAAACATCATGTTTACAGGACGTTTATATGCGGGCCATTGTGTAATATCAATTCCGTCAATTAAAATGCGTCCTGATGTAGGTTGTTCAAATCCTGCCAATATACGAAGTAGGGTTGTTTTTCCGCAGCCAGATGCGCCTAATAATGAGAAAAGCTCTCCACGATAAATAGATAAATTAAAATTTTTGACAGCATGCATGTTACCAAAGCTTTTGCTGATATTTTCAAGCTGAATGTAAGGCTTTGCTGTAGGGTCTTGCCAGGGTTCTAATTGTTTGTTTGTCGGGCGATTTTGCATGGATATCTCTTTAGTGGTAGTTGTGTGTGAACATTGTATTATTGTAATTTAAGAGTAACTTCAACATTTTTTGGGAAGTAGGGCAATATATTTTTGCACTACCCTTTTTTGTGCTGTTTTAAGAAAAGATAGATCAAAATAAAATAAGCTGCTTAAGCATTAGTGACGCCAGAGTATGTAATTCCTACTTGCGATTCAAGCGAATATTGATCCATGCTTTCGTACGTTCGCGATCAAATTTAAGACTTTCATCGCTAGTTTGTGTTGCATCTAATCGTAATTTTTTCATCAAATCTGGTTTGGGGTAAATCGCTTTATTATCCTTGATATCTTTATCAACCATAGGAAGCGCCGCATCAATAACGGTTGGTAGTTTTGTTTTATTGGTAATCTTTGCACTAATTTCGGGACGCAATAAGAAGTTAATAAATTTATGTGCATTAATTGGGTGGGGAGAACCAACAGGAATTGCCATGCAATCAATCCATAATGTTGTGCCCTCTTTTGGAACTACGTAGATAATATTGCGTCCAAGTTCTTTTGCATCGTGTTCAGCTTGATGCGCATCACCTGACCACGACTGAGCCACGCACACATCACCTAAAACAAGGTCATTCATAAAGCGTGAAGAAGTAAAGCGTTTGATTGATGGGCGTAGTTTGAGCAAATGGTCTGATGTAAGTTTTAGATCATCGTGTGTTTCACTGTTTGATGGACGACCTAGGTAGGCAAGCACAAGCGGCATCACGTCAATGGCTTCTTCCAGAAAGCTAACCCCGCAGCTTTTTAATTTTTTAAGGTTTTCTGGATTAAATAGAATTTCGTAGCTTTCCAGATTAATATTTGGCAGTCGCGCCATCACTTTATCTTTGTCAAAGGCAATGCCGAGTGTTCCCCAATAGTAGGGAATTGCATAGGTCATGCCCGGATCAACGGTATTCATGTGGGTAGTGATGGTTTTATTGAGCCCTTTTAAATTAGGCAATAGTTCTTTGTTTAATGGTTGATAAATACCAACTTTAATTTGACGCGATACATAAGGACTGGCGGTTGGAAAGACGACGTCATAGCCAGAATTGCTAGCAAGCAATTTGGCCTCTAAGACTTCATTGTTGTCATATACATCATAACGGATATGAATGCCTGTCTCTTTTTCAAATTCTTGCAGAATTTCAGCAGGGATCATGCCGTACCAGTCGTAGACATTAACGAATGCTTCTTCTTGATTTTTTTGTTTTGAGAAAATGAAATAGATAGAGGAAATACAGAGTGTGAGAATGCAAATTCGTTTTAAAAGGTGGATGATTTTTTTTTTCATTCTATTGTCCTGAGAGATAACCTGCTAAGCAGAACGTTTGATTACGATAAACTTACAAATAAAGCGTTCAATAATCAATGCAATAATAGTGACGCCAAGTATGCCGAACATTGCATAGGCAATGGGGCGATTGTGAGCAAGCTTAATCATCCACAATGCCCAGTCGGGTGTGGTGAGGAGTGCGCTATTGAAAACATCAGGTAAATTTATCTTTTCACTTGCAACTGGATTCTGTGCACCTAAATAGTAAAAATCATAACCAAATTTAGAACAGATTAATAAAATCACGATGGCACCTAAAATGCCAAGGTGTGCTCGCGCAAGTCGATAGCTGAATTTTATACCAAGCTGCGATCCTATCGCGCTGCCAAACAGAAGCGTGAGAGCGAGTAACCAATCACTTGGATATTGGCTGAATCCATGCGCAATTGTGACCGCAATAGAAATAGCAAATGCTGCAAGTAACGTCGTGCCGGCAACAACAGGGCTTGATCTGCCAATTAAATAATAAACGATTGGCATCATAAATAAGCTATTTCCACCGCCGAGTGTTGATGTTAAAAGGCCTGTTGCGATACCAACACAAATAGGGATAATTGTGCTCATTTCAACGCGAGCACGTGTAAAAATACGGTGGTATGGAAAATAAATCATCCAGTGTCGCATCGTAATGGATAGCGCAGTTTTTTGGGGATTCATCAATGTACGTATGTTTTGATAAAGCATCATGCTACCAAGCGTACCTAAAACAAAAAGATACGCGATTGTTAGCTTCTCAGCTGCTGTAATATTTGTGGCGACCATTTCAAGCAGAAAAATCTCACCACATGCGCCAATAATACCACCAATAAATAGATACCAAGCTAGAGCAAAGTCAACATCACGTAGTCGCCAGTAGCTCATGAACCCAATAAGGTTCGTGCCGATGGAGTTATTAAGCTGTGAAGCGACGGCGATCATAGGTGGTATGCCAACCATTATCAATAGAGGAGTTACGATAACACCGCTTCCAATGCCAAGCATTCCGGCAACAGAACCTCCTATTACCCCAATCGTAAGTATAACGAGGGGATTCATTACATGGTCAGCAATTGGAAATAAAATATCAAACATCATTATAGCATGATGCCTTAATTCGACAAAGTTGTCACTTACTGAGTGTGGCTAAAATTACGGTTGTTGACATGGAGAGTCGTATTTTTGTTTTCTTATGACTTTTTTCCACTTGAGGTAATCACCGGAAAGTGATTAGATTGACTTGAATCCATTTTGGATGGATAAAATATTAGATTTTATACAAAGCAGGGAGAGCCACTATGAGCTTTATTGAGACACTTCACCAGAAATTAGGCGCTTATCATTTGTTAGATCATAAATTCTACAAGGCCTGGAACGATGGACAATTGAGTATGGACACACTTAAGACGTACGCAAAAGAATATTATCACCACGTAGCAGCTTTCCCACGTTATATCAGCGGTATTCACACGCAGTGTAGTGATTTGCATACGCGTCAAATTTTGCTTGGTAATTTAATCGAAGAAGAGCAAGGTGCTGAAAATCATCCGGAACTCTGGAGGCAATTTGGTGAAGGTTTGGGTCTGTCACGTGCAGAGTTTGATGAAAAGCCACAATTGAAAGCGACTGATGCTTTGGTTGATGGATATTTTGATCATGTGCGATCTGGCTTTGCAACTGGCTTGGGTGCACTTTATGCGTATGAACGCCAAACCCCGGAAGTAGCTACGTCTAAGATCGAAGGCTTGTGTAATCATTACGGCATTACAGATGAACGAACGTTAAAGTTTTTTGACGTGCATGCGGAGGCGGATATCTGGCATCGTGAAGAATGTGCAAAACTTATTGAAGGTTTGAACGAAGGCGAGCAACAGAAAGTTTTAGAGGGCGCTGAGGCCGGTGCAAAGCTACTTTGGGGATTCCTTGATGGCATGATGGAAATTCATGGCAATCATGCTTGCGCTGCATAAGTAAAGCAATTCAATTACAAATTGAAATTATATATTTGCCATCATCACATGCCTCGTAAGAGGTGTGGTGATCCAGGAGCTTAGCCATTGGATGGCCGCATCTTTTGGATTCGCTATGAAGAGTTCTTAATTTAATGGGGAGGATTTTCTCTCCCTTTTTTTTATGATTAATACTCAATACGATCCGTTTTTTCAGACCAAGCTTTAAACGCAACAAGCCCTTCATCGCGTAGCAAAGTAATCATAGGGACTTGTCTATGCTCAATTTTCTTTGCGAGTTCGTCATAAAAGAAAGAGTCATCAAAACCTATATCCGCAGCATCAAAGCGTGTGTTTGCACAGTAAATTTTATCAACACGTGACCAATAACTAGCAGCCAGGCACATAGGGCAGGGCTCGCAGCTTGTGACGAGCACACATCCAGATAAATTAAATGTATTAAGTGTTTTGCATGCATTGCGAATTGCCACAACTTCGGCGTGCGCGGTTGGGTCATTGCACGACGTGACTTGGTTCCAACCTTCTGAAACAATTACATCATCTTTTATAATAACTGCACCAAAGGGGCCGCCATGCCCGCCTTGCATTTTCTCATGTGATAATTCAATAGCTCTACGCATAGCTTTCGTTATGAATTGCATTATCTGGCTCCTGTTTGATATTGGTAATACGGACCAGGATTTTGCGGGTAATTCTGTTGTATCGGTTGATTTACTTGCTGAGTATAGCCCGCTTGTGAATATGGTTGCTGTGTTTGTGCTTGTACCGGAACTGTTTGTTGTGGATAGGGACTTTGTTGTTGTATGTACCCTTGAGATGGCAGGTGTTGCGCAGTCGGTGCTTGTTGGCGCGGAATGTAGTGTCCTCCAGTTTGTGGCATTGGTTGCTGCGGTGGAGGAAGCATATATAGATGGCATGCGCGCTGTATCGACAACGGGTGTGTCGGCCATTTGGGCGCCTTGCGTTCCCATTCTCATGATATTTTGATTAGGAGTAGCTGGTAGCATGGCAACGGGCGGTGCCATGACAGGTATTCCTGGCATAGCGACTGTGGGGGGGGCAGGAAGTCTTGGTGTTTTAATAGTAGGCATGGAAGGATAGGGATTATTCATACTTGTAGTAGAGGCAAATTTGGGGGCACCAATATCATAGATATTAACAGCAACTAAAAATCCTGTGATGAATAAAAGTGAACTTAAAAAAAACAGTCCGATAATTAAGACAAGGAACGAGAGCTTGTTCATGGAAAAATAAAGCTCCTTTGCTATCCAATTGGTATAAATTTTTTGTACAAAGTAACTTACTAGCGTGGAATGTGGTCGATTGTAAATATAAGATTCATTGTGGCGATTTGTAAAAGCGCGCGGCTGCGGTGCATATCGTCTTTGTTTCTGTTTATTTGGTTGCTGCCTGTTTGCCGGACGATTTTCACGTTGTGGCGTATAGTTTCGAATTGGATGGATGTTTTGATTTTGTGGAAATGCCTTAGGTGCAGGAGAGCTGAAATGCTCAGGTATTGATAAACGAAATGGACGTATATCATCATCATCCCAAAATGTATCAACTGGCTTCTTTGGACGCAAGAAAGATGGTTGATCAAAGGTATTCAAGCGTGGCTTTGTCTGATACACGGTTTTTTAAGATTTTAAAACTCTTAAGACCATAATAGCCGAAGGTTTTGCTTGTTTACAAACAATTTTAGTTGCTTTGTCTGAAAAGATGGAGTGGTGTGTTGTATTTTTATTGATTTATGCATGTTTGTAATTTTTTTAGATAATGCAATTATTTAGGAATACATTATGAGAAAAACGCTTCTCTCACCAGAGTAAACGTGCTATGAAGACCCATAGCAATAGTCACAATAAAATGTTTTATGGCACTCTATCGTTCGTTCTTTGCAGTTGGCTTTTTAACAATATTAAGTAGAGTTGTCGGCTTTTTACGTGAGATTCTAACAGCCACTCTTCTTGGGGCCGGCGCAACATCAGATGCACTTAAGATTGCTATGAAGCTACCCTCATTGTTTCGCCGTATTTTTGCTGAAGGTGCTTTTAACGCTTCTTTTGTGCCAATGTTCGCAGGGCTTTTGAGTAAGTCAGAAGATCATGCAGATGCACTTACGTTTGCTGAACAAATTTTAAGTTGGCTTACGCTGTCTTTATGTATTCTTATTGTGATTGTTGAGCTGTTTTTGCCATCAATTTTTAAGATTTTAGCACCAGGATTTGACGCTGAACGTTTGGATTTAACGATTCAATTTACGCGCATAACGTTCCCATTTATTCTTTTTATATCATTGACTGCTTTTTATAGTGGTATTTTAAATTCGCTGGATCGATTTTTTATCGTCGCGTCCTCTCCAGTTATTGGCAATATTTTTATACTTGTGTTTGTTTGCTTAAGCTCAAAAGTATTAAAACAAGATCCAGGTATTGATTTTTCGATCGCTGTTTTTGGATGTGGTGTTGTCCAATTATTGTGGGTTTTGGTGCCATGTATTCGTTCAGGTTATGGAATAAAACTTCGAAAGCCGACTTTGTCGCCACGAGTTAAAACGTTTTTTAAGAAAATTGGACCTGGTGCATTAGGCGCTGGTGTTGTCCAAGTTAATATATTGATAGATATGATTATTGGTTCACGCTTGCCAGCAGGATATATTTCTTATTTGGATTATGCTGAACGCCTGAACCAACTTCCTTTGAGCGTCATTGGAACCGCAATTAGTACGGTTCTGCTACCACTGATGTCACGTCATGTTGCTTCTGGAAAAACGGATAAGTCGCTTGCAACGCAACGCGATTCAATCGAATTTGCTATGCTTTTAACGCTGCCGTCTATGTGTGGTCTTATTGTTTGGTCAGTGCCAATTGTGGGTATGATTTTTCAACATGGTAAGTTTACGTTAGCAGATACGCACGCAACAGCGGCTGCTTTAACAGCTTTTTCAGCGGGGTTGCCTGCCTATATTTTAATTAAGATTTTTTCCACAACTTTTTTTTCAAACCAAGATACGAAAACACCTGTCATTGTAGCTGTATGTTCAGTTGTTCTTAACCTGGCTTTAAACCTTGCGCTTGTTGATATTTACAGGCACGTTGGTCTTGCGATGGCAACAGCGATTGCTGCCTGGATTAATGCGCTTGTTCTTGCATACTTGCTTAAGAAACGAGGACTTTTTGTTCTATCACCTGAATTAATTCGTTTTTGTGGCCGATTATTGCTATCAATTGTATTTGCACTTCCATTTTTGTATGGCATTAAATTTTGGCTTGATCCAGTTGTGTCATATAGTGGTTGGTGGAAAGCTGTTTTTATTATGGTTGCTGCCGTCGTTGGTATTGGTATATTTTCATTAAGTGCCTGGCTTACGGGTGCGCTTAATGTGGCGCGATTTAAAAGTAATATGGGTGTGAGTTAAAAATAATATATGTGCATCGGCAGATTAATTTTCGATGCATATAGTATTGATATTTAACCGAATGATGCCTATTTAAAATAAGAATACAAAATAAGGATACTCTGATGAGTAAGACAAATTTAATTGGCCTTAGCCGAGATGAATTAAAAGAACTCTTGGCACAGAACGATGTGCCCGCATATCGCGTCCAACAGCTTTGGAATTGGCTTTATCATCATGGCGTAACAACGTTTGATCGCATGGTAAATGTACCAAAACCTGTACGCCAGATTTTAGAAGATTCATTTGTGATTGAACGTCCTAAAATTGCGACAGCTCAAGCGTCGACAGATGGTACACAAAAGTGGCTGTTGAGGTTTGCTGATGGTCAAGAGGCTGAAACTGTTCATATCCCAGAGGTTGATCGTGGTACGCTTTGTGTGTCTTCACAAATTGGATGTACGTTGACATGTAAATTTTGCCACACAGGCACACAAACATTGGTGCGCAATTTGGACGCAAGCGAAATTGTTGGGCAAATGATGGTTGCACGTGATGTGTTCGGCGAATGGCCATCGCCGGTTGGGCAGCGTCATGTGTCGAATATCGTGATGATGGGCATGGGCGAACCTTTGTATAATTTCGAGAATGTATCAAAAGCGTTGACCATTATTATGGATCATCAAGGTATTTCATTGTCAAAGCGTCGTATTACATTGTCAACGTCAGGCGTAGTCCCATTAATGCAACGCTGCGGTGATGAATTGGGCGTAAATTTGGCCGTGTCGCTCCATGCTGCACGGAATGATGTGCGTGATGTATTGGTGCCGATTAATAAAAAATATCCTATTGAGCAATTGATTGATGCGTGCCGGAATTACCCAGGGGTGAACAATGCCCGTCGTATTACATTTGAATATGTGATGCTAAAAGATGTGAATGACTCAGATGCAGACGCACGTGATTTGTTACATTTGATCAAAGGAATTCCAGCGAAGATCAATTTGATCCCATTTAATCCATGGCCTGGATCATCTTTTGAATGTTCAACACCTTCGCGTATTTCATCGTTTGCAGATATTGTGTATAGAGCCGGTTATGCATCACCTGTCCGCACCCCACGGGGCCGCGATATCTTAGCAGCATGTGGACAGCTTAAGTCTGAAAGTCAGCGTAAACGCAAATGTGCAGTGTAAAGTTGGCTTATCACTAAACTTTGGCTTGCCCCTTTTTTGTGGAGTGGCTGCCAGCGAGGGCCGCATCAGAGCTAACCAGAGTTTGGCTTTATTTCTCGTACCTACCTCTGATGCCTGATTGCTGGATAGCGCTTGATATCCCATAGCAACGTTATTTAGGTAGGCTGAGCTTGAAGATTGGGAGTGTGTGATAGAATATGTGTACCAAAAATTGAAAGATGGTGCGCTGTAATTAGCGCATTATCCCTCAAGCGATTTTGTGTAATCTTGTAAATCACCATCAAACTGGCTTAATGTTTTGTCTTTTATAACCCATAGACGATCGGCGACGTGACGCAGTAAATGTCGATCATGGGTAATTAAAATAACGGCGCCCGTATAGGTATTGAGAGCATCAATTAGGGACTCTCTCATTTCCATATCTAAATGGTTTGTTGGCTCGTCAAGAATAAGTAAATTTGGACGCTCAGCGGTCAAACATGAAAACAATAGACGTGCACGCTCGCCCCCAGATAATAATTTTACTTTTTGTTCTGCTTTTTCTTTCACAAAGCCAAAACGCCCTAAATGTCCGCGAATTTGTGTTGGTGTTGCTTTTGGCATAGCATCAGCCACGACATTATACGCTGTACGATCAGTGTCCATATGGTCAAATTGATCTTGCCTGTAAAAAGCAATTTTGAGCTTTCCGTGTCGTTTTACCTCTCCACCAAAAGGTGCCAGTTCATCTGCTAGAAATTTAGCTAAAGTGGATTTACCATTACCGTTTGATCCAACAAGGCCAATACGTTCATCCGGACTTAACGTGGCATTTAGATTTTTTAAAACAATGGTGTCACCATAACCTAGGGAAACCTTTTCAAAAGCAAGCATAGGTGGTGAGATGGCTTCTGGTTCGGGGAAGTTAAAAGAAACTGTTGGGTCAGCCTTATCTACAGGAATAAATTTCAGTTTTTCAAGTGCTTTCATGCGGCTTTGTGCTTGGCGTGCTTTTGACGCTGTTGCTTTAAAACGATCGACGAATGATTGCATATGTGCTCGGTGTTCTTCCATACGAGCGTTGCATGCAGCGAGGTTTGCTTGTTGTTGTTCATAGACAGTTAAAAATGTATCAAAGTTACCTGTGTAGCGTGTTACCTTGGCGCCTTTAAGATGTAGAACGGTATTGATTGTTGCATTTAAGAATTCACGGTCATGTGATATCAATAAAAAGCTTTTTGGGTATTTTGACAGAAATGTTTGCAGCCATTGCGTGGTTTCAAAATCAAGATGGTTCGTAGGCTCGTCAAGCAGTAGTAAGTCAGGTTCTTGAAAGAGCGCCGCTGCCAGCGCTATACGCATACGAAACCCACCAGAGAAAGTTTGTAGTGGGCGCAGTTGGTCTTCATCGCTAAAGCCAAGGCCTTTGAGCACGATTGCTGCACGTGATTCTGCCGTATAGGCGTCAATTTGGATTAATCGTTCATATAGATCACCCATGCGATTTGCGTCATGGCAGTCTTCTAGTTCTTTTAATAAAGAAAGTCGTTCTTGGTCTTGTTCTAACAAATAGGCGAGGGGAGATAAATCACCGCTGGGCATTTCTTGTTTAATTGATAAAACTTTATAATGTTTTGCTACTTCAATTTCGCCAGCATCTGCCGTCGCTAACCCTTGGATTAGATTAAACAACGTCGATTTTCCTGACCCATTTCGGCCAACAAGGCCGACGCGATGATTGGGGGCAATTTGAAAACTAACATTTTCGAGCAGCGATCTGCCACCGATGAAATAGTTGATGCGATTAAGTGATAACATTTTCTACTGCCGCAATTACGTGCGGCATATCCATTTTATAAGGTTAAATCAGACGCACTACCTTAAAGAACAGGAGTACTTTTAGACATATCTGGTGCGATTGACTGTACCACATCAGATGTTTGGGGCACAACAATCTTTTTGCTTTCAGCAAAGCCACTCATTGTTCCTAAATATTCTGATCCTTTGATTCGTGTGTCGCCTTGGATAAATTCAACATTTTCTGCATTTCCAACAGAAATAAGATTGCCTTGGTAGGGTTTTAACGAAAACACCTCACCCTTTTTAAGAAAAGACACTTTTAAACGCACGCCTTGGTCGTTTGTTATTTTCAACCAGGTTTCCTCAGTTGCTTCGATATTAAAATCTTTTGATTCTAGAGTGGGCGTTTTTTCGATAAGTGCTGACGGTTCTGTTGAAATAGATTCATTTCTAGCTGTTGGCAGATCATTTTTAGGTTTGCTAACATTTTCTGCGTCTGTTGCTGGTTCACTTAGTTTTTTTTCTGCTTGCGAATTTATTGGATTCTTTTTAGAAAGCTGTTCTTTTTTCTGTTTTGCTTCCTGCGGCGCGATGTCATTTGAGTTAATAATTTCAGATATATTGAAAATATTATTATTTTGAGTTATATGCCATAATGCTGATGAAATGAATATGATGAAAATTGATATGAAGATAACACGTGTTGTTATTATTTTTTCTGACTTTTGTGGTATGTAGACTTTAAAAGGTGTTTCTGTCTCTTTCTTCGAGCATTGAGCAGCATATTGTGAAATAAGGGGGGCAGCGGAGATATTTAAATATTCGCAATAATTCCGAATGAAGCCAGTTGTAAAGACAGTGCCTGGTAAATCATTGAAATTATCTTCCTCTAAGAGCATTAAAAAGTGGGTTCTTATTTTAGTGGATTTTGTTACGTCTTCAAGAGAATGTCCCTGCTTTAATCGAATACGATTTAATGTTTTTCCCACTGAGTCAGGCGCCAATTCAGTGGGTTGTAATCCAGTTTCGATAACAGGAGCATAAGATTGCATAAGTTCTCTTTTAAATATTTTTAGTGTCACAAGTGGTACTATGCGAAAAAATAAGAAGATATGCAAGAGGAAGATCTATTAATAGAAAATATGTTGATCTTTCATCTTTACGAGTTAAAGGTAAATATTAACGACGTTATTTATAATCGCATTTTTTGTTTTTTATATGTAAAAATTAAAAATATATAGAATTTAAGTAAATACCAACGTCCCCTTAATAGAGGAAGTGCAATTGAATGATTGTTAGTTAAGAAGTCTAAGGAGAAGTCTGATAGCCAGGCAATAAATCATTCACCGGATATTCGCCCCGGAGTGCTTTTCGAATCTCTTCCACGACATCTTTACCCTGTTTCGTAAAACTGGAGACAGCACTTCGAACAATGGCAAAATTATCAGCACCTTTGGTTGTTCTAAAACACCCTGATATTTTTTGTTTACCTTTAACAGGCCTTAAAGGACGCTCTGCTTCATTATTTGTAAAGGGGATACTTGGATCGGACAGAAAGGCTAACACCGCTTCTTTGAAGTGTATTAAGCGCACGATCAAACAGTGACCTTTTCGTTTTTTGGATCGTTTGCATCCCGTTGGATTGGGCAACAAGAGACTGTTCACTGAACTGTGTCAAATAACGAAAATGGGATAAAATAGGTTAT
>JANRCF010000066.1 GCA_030727085.1 Alphaproteobacteria bacterium
CCAACGCACTTACCGAAGGCCTAACCTCCATCGCTACGTTGCTTGCTCAAAAAGATAAAGCGGCTGCAGCTGCCGTTAAAAAAATCATCGTCACTCAGTTTAACTTCTTTTCACCTAGTCTGGGCCAAAGGACGCATTTCGCAGGATTTGAAAAAAATCTCATTACTGATTCGTACAACGAAAAAAAGGAAGGATTGCGCGAACTTCTAGAAAGAGCAGACACCGGCTCAATTGACTATAAACGCTTCTCATTTGTAATTCAACTTCTTTGGGATTACATGAACCCGGAACTAAACCCTCTTTTCTATGAAGATGGAACGTTTGAAAAAGGTATAGCGGCTTTTCTATTGTCAACTGGAGTTACTTCGCTCGCGCCAGAGCATGAAACATGGGGTTATCGAGTTGGTGATAATCTAGCAACAACGAAAGGCTACGTTGTTTTCGAAAATGAAATCATGCAATTACTTTACTATCCCGTAGAGGAGGAAAAAAGCAAAGAAAAGCCGGTATTCATTATCCCACCATGGATCAACAAATATTACATTTTTGATTTGAGCAAACATAATTCTTACATTAAATGGCTTAACCAACAAAACATTGCAGCCTATTGTGTTTCGTGGGTTAATCCTGACAGCACCTTTTCAGGACAAAGTTTTGCACATTACATAACTAAGGGGATTCACTGCGCTGTCCAAAAAGCACTTGCACACTCAGCTGTTCAGCAAATAAATATGGTGGGATATTGTGTTGGCGGAGTTGCACTGCACGTTTATGCTGGCTGGCTCGCTGAACAAAAAGTTAAATCAATTGCTAGTTTAACATTTCTAGCAACTCCATTTGATTTCGAAAAGCTTGATAATTTACGCCTCTTTATGAGCGAGGACCAAATCACCCATATTGAAGGCTTTGTTGCTGAAGAGGGCGTTTTTAAAGGCGACCGAATGATGAAGACATTTGCCTTGTTACGTACAAATGACCTAATTATCCACGCAATTATTGATCAAATCTATCGTGGGAAAAAGCAAAAGCCACTCGACTTCCTATTCTGGAATGCTGATGTTATGCACCTGCCAGGGAAAATGCATCTAGACTTTTTGCGTGATATTTTTCTTAAAAACTCCTTTCTAAAAGAGCCCAGGATACTGTCTGGTCTGCCCGTGAATTTCAAAGGCATCGATTGCCCCGTGTACGTTCTTGGAACCAAAAAGGATCACATTGTCCCGTGGGAATCCTGCTACTCAGCCTTCGATATTTACAAGAATGTTACATTCTGTTTAGGTGGAGCAGGGCACGTTGCGGGAATCATAAATCCACCAGAGCAGAAAAAATATGGCTACCACACATCGCAAGGTAAAACTAAACTAACACAAGACTGGTTTTCGCAGAGCGACTTTCATACTGGCTCTTGGTGGACACACTGGCACAAATGGATCAAACCGCATCTTGGGAAAATGCGTCAAACTCAGCAATCTACAAAAACTGAGGCACTTGAAAAGGCTCCTGGTCGGTATGCCCTTCAGAAAGCCCCGGCTGTTTTAAAGTCAGCAAAAAATGCTGGCGCCTCTCAGGCATAACAACCCGAACTGATTCTAATGCATTGCGGACAAAAAATATTTTACGTGAATTTATCACCTCTTTTCACCAAGAAAATTTTTCAAGAAAAGAACACAATCAATTTGGAGAAGCCCTTATTTTTATTGGGAAAACTGGAATTACTATGATACTCTTTATATGTTATGCATGATTCTATAGGTCTTACTCAAATTGCCATCGTTGTCGCCGCCGCACTCGCGGGAGGCCTTACATTGGCGCGTCTAAAACAACCTCCTATCCTTGGCTACATTTTAACGGGCGTTCTTCTGGGGCCATCCGCTTTCGAGCTTATTTCAAATCGTGGTTCCGTCGAAATTCTCGCAGAACTTGGCGTGTTGCTTCTTTTGTTTGTTGTTGGCATGGAGCTTAATCTTCGATCCTTTAAAAAGGTATGGAAGACAGCAACATTTTGCACACTCGCCCAGATCATCATTAGCAGCTCAATTGCAGTATTGCTTTCACTTTACTATGGGTGGACACCTGCTCTTTCTATGCTCATCGGCTTTATTGCTACACTCTCATCAACGGCTGTCGTTGTAAAAATGATGGAGAGCATGGGCGAGATGAAAACCGATACTGGTCAGCTGATCATCGGGATCCTCATTGCACAAGATTTAGCCATTGCACCTATGATTCTTATCATTCGAAATTTCAATCATTCCTGGTTTAGCATTGATATTTTTTTAAAACTTCTTGTTTCTATTGGTTTAATTATTGGAATCATCACGTACTTAAGCCGACGTCAACGTGTGCGCATTCCGCTCGCAAAGATAGTTGCTGGTGAGAAAGAATTAACGGCACTGGCAAGCCTAGCCTTTTGTTTTATTGCCGCGGCTATCGCTGGGCAAACGGGTTTATCCGCACCTTACGGAGCATTTCTGGCAGGGCTTATACTTGGAAACACCCACGAACGTCTCGTGCTCATCGAAACGACAAAGCCTATCCAAAGCATCCTCATTATGTGCTTCTTCTTGTCGATTGGTCTGTTACTCGATGTCAAATTCATGTGGACGCACATAAATATTGTCCTAGGACTTCTTTTGATTGTAACCGTTGGAAAAACACTCCTGAACGTTATTATTCTGCATTGTTTGAAACTGCCATGGTCGCAGGCCTTCATGGTTAGCGCGATTATTGCACAACTTGGTGAGTTTGCCTTTTTGCTTTCAACCGTTGCATATGAAGCGAATGTCATTAACAGCTTTGGTGAGAATCTGATTATCAGTCTTACCGTACTTTCACTGGCGATAAGCCCTCTCTGGTTCATATTTGCACGCTATTTAAAGAATGTGGCTGACACAACCAACACACTCAGTATTCGTCTTTATTTCAAGAGTCTGATATCTAGAAAAAAAATGCAGGGCAATAGTTCAGACTCTGAACCATTTGTAAGTCCTACTCACACATCTGATAATGCTCTTTTCTCGACGCTAAAACAGCGTAAAAAGGGACTTATCCGCCAGAGCGAACTGGATGAAGACAAAGCCTGACCTTTTCTTTGAAGACCTGCAGGAAGGCATTATAGCTGGCCTTGACGAAGCAGGCTGCGGTCCTTGGGCTGGAGCGCTGGTTGCGGCTGCCGTCATTTTGCCATCCAAACTTCCAAACTATATTCGCGAAGTCAATGACTCAAAAAAACTAAGCAGAGCCAAACGAGAATTTTTATACGACAAAATCGTCGGTGATTCTTCCATAGATTGGAGCGCAGGAATTGTTGACCCAGTCGAACTTGATACGATTCTTTTGCGTAAGGCAATCCCGCTTGCGTACAAGCGTGCAGTGGATGGCTTAATACATATCCCTACACATCTACTTATCGACGGAATACGCGACCCCAAATTACCTTATTCGAGCACATTAATAAAACAAGGCGACCAGAAATCACTTTCAATTGCCACAGCATCGATTATTGCCAAGGTTACACGCGATCGTTTGATGGATCAATTGCATGAGGAATTTCCGGCATATGGCTGGAATCAGAACGCTGGGTACGGAACAAAGCAACATCAAGAGGCCTTATCTCAATTCGGAGTAACGCGTTATCACAGAAAAAGTTACGCACCGATAAAAGTATACTTAAACGAATAATTTTATTATATAAAAACACACTTGAAATTATAAGATAAAACACCATATATTCTATAGGGTGAAATTTCGAAAATAGAAATTCGCTTATAAAAGGGATGTATTTACATGTTTAAAAGTTTACTACTGACGTCAGCATTGGTTACCCAATCAACGCTTTTCAATACGTGCAAAGCAAGCTCACATGGAGCAGAAGAAGAAGCCTCATGTATATCCGGTCTTGTCTTAGATAAAACTGCCGGCTTTTATGTTTGGTCGTTGAAAGAAGATACCTCTAATAGGAAGACAATATCCCCGCAGAAAGACCCTTCTAATAAGGCTGTTTCAGCAGAAACATCACTTGCTAATACATCTTCAGCTGAAGTATCAGGTCCTATTATAACAGGTCCTTTAACTGACACAACGGAAGGGGCCCTTTTATTGTATTTTGGACCTGCTCAAAATCCTAAAAATGCAAAGGTTTTGAAACTTACATCACCTCAACAAATGCTGGACATGAGTCAACGCTTTTTGGATTTAGCCTTTGCAGAAAAAGACGATCTTGTACTGAAATTATGTACTACGTGTTATGAGTCGCCCGAGGATCGTGCACTTGGTGATATTGAGCGTTTTTCGTTTAGAAGTATTACGGCTCAGTCACTGGTACATATAAGATTAGCTGAAGAAAATAAAGAAACGGCAAGTGAACATTATGAACATATTATTTCTTTAATGAATGGGTACGAACAATTTTTTAAAGGTCGCCAATGCAACCCCACAACACAAGAGAAGATCGAGACTAATTTTATTGATTTGTGTCATTTTGCATGCAAAGCATACGGTCATCTTTCTTCACTCTATGATGCAGATTCTTCTATTACAAAGGAAACTGTATATAACACTGCACTAAAATCAATACGCTATGGTGAAGATTTTATTTTACGACTTAAGACTCTCGCTAAAAAAGTAAAAGATGAAAAACACACTACATTAGCAAAATTTTTAGAAGCCAAACAATCTTTACTGCCAAAAATGAAAAATGATCTTATGGTAACATATTTTTCGGCATACCAGTATGCATACTTTGACAACAACCCACATTTGTATAAAGCGTACCGTGATAAAATAGAAGGGCTTTATTCAGAATTAAAAAAATCAACCGAATTCAGGCAAAGTAGTATGAAAATAATGGATGCGATTAGGTTGTTTGAAAGATCACACACAAGTACTTCGGGAGCATTCGCACGTCATAAAGAAGTACGAGCAGCTGAAAGCACTGTAGAATTAATACAACTTATTGAATCTATAAATGAAAGTAAAATTAAAAGTAAAATTCAATTAATAAACGATAAATGGAAAAATATTATGTTCCAAATAAAATTGGATATAAAAAAAGCCATTGCAAAAAGAACCATTTCGTAACCGAATGCTGTTGATTTTAACAGTCTTACACTTATTGCCGAACTTGAAAAAATGATTTTTGAAACGATCGATTCAGGTGAACATATTGCATCTGAAATACTTGACCCTAGGCTTGTCTTAACTAAAACGAAACATTTCAGCGTTATATCGTTACGCGATACTGCTGCCGAGATGCCAAAGATTTATCGCAAATACCGACAAATCTTTGGATCAAGTGAATTTAATTCTTCTTATTGTCACTATCCAATGGCTTTTCTATGTGCAGGTGATATCGATGGTGCACTTGCACGTGTAAATGCATTTGACGCGGTTTTAGCAGAGCACAATGAAACGGCCGATGCACTTGGCAGGTGTGTTGCCGCCCTTGTTAAGAGTCTTCATGGTGATTATGCAGACCTTCTTGCTTTACAAAAGGAAGCATCAGAGATCACTGCCGAACGAAATGCTGAACGTAAAAAAGTTAAAGAAGATGCCCATACAGCAAGACTGTCTTCCATTCGCAGCACACGAACAGAACGCGCCGCAGAAGAAGCAGCACGTTTGAAGGAAAAAGAAAAAGCGGATGAGCGACGTCTTGTAAAGATGAAAGAACGCACACAAGCCGTTTTTGCCGTCAGCAATGATCCTTATTATGATGATGCGATCTCAACTGTTCAATCAAAAGCAGAAAAAAGGTGGCGTCATGAGGAGGCTCAACGTAAAAAAGTAATAGAGGCTGAAGCTGCGTATGAAGATTCTTTCTCGACTGATAAAAAATTGAGCGCCTCAGCAAGCGATACATCAGAAAGCGATAACGAAATATCAGCATCAAAATTAAGCGAGCTTTACAATCTTCGCGGTGTTGCGCTTGCTGTTAATGACAAAATTGAGGCTGGTTCATGGGATTTTACACGACACGATCTTGTTGCGTATTACGAGGCAATGGGATGTGAAAAGAGATCAGGCAAGGGATCGCATGAAGTTATTGAGTTTGCAAATTCTTTTATGTTTTCAAAAGATGGAGAAGTTATCACCGTTTTAAGTGATTTTGGTGGAGCATTAACATTGCCACGTTGGGAAGATACAGTACCGTATTATTTAAGAAAGCAAATCCAAGTTGCACAGGAGAAACTTGCGCGTTTGGCTCAAAAAGCAACCCACGGTTTGGCAAAGGAATAATATAAAAGCCTTATATACATACTGTAACTGCATTTGACAGTGATTTACCCCATCATTTTAACACGAGGTATACCACCGGAAGGTGCATCCTCAAAAATGATTAAACCTCACAAATCAAGGAAGTGTAACCCGTATATATATAATCAAATTAAGCTTGAATGGCTATAGTTCACTTCCCCTCTTCGAGTGGACTTAAGATAGGACTCAAGTAAATTGTTACAACTTCTTCGCTAGCTTTGCCAACTAAACCCGCGCTAGCTTGACTCTCCTTAGAGCATTTGCGTTGCAGTGTTGTTAACACCTCTTCAGCAAAGCGTAGGTTCTTAGTACGTTCCAGAAAATCATCATACACCCTTTCAGCTGCACCTTCGCCATACACACTGTCATAATGTGCTACAGAAAGTGCGCAAGGATTTCCTGAATAGTCAGTAAAATTTAATTCATATTCTGCAATAAATCTTTCTAATTTTTTATCATACTCTTTCGGAGATTTAGATTCTGTAAAGATATCGCTTGAGGCTGAAATCAATCGTTTACTTAATCCTATCACAAAGTCGCTGAAACTTGGGAGGCGCGGCACCCCTGCGGTGACATTTTGAACACTTTCAGACGACTCAGCCTGAGCACAAACAATCTTCATAGCATGGTCATAAAGCGCTTTGGATAATTCCTTTCGATCAACGTCAGCAATACTTATACAATGCGTTGCGAGTGAGTCTTGCTCGCTCGCCGACTCCATCGATTGCACAGAAAACGCTAATACAGAGCACGTGATTAATAGGAAAGAAAGGTGTCTAATGGTGGAGGTTCGTAAGGAGTTTTTCATAAAAGTAACTCTCAGATAAAAATAATTTATATAAAATTATATAATAATTTATTATAAAAATAAACACAATTAGTTATGTTAATTTTGCAGCTTCTAACAGACTGCTAGCCCTCACTTGAATGATACAATTGCATGATCGGTTTCTTTGTATTTAAATCATCCTTGAACCGCTATCGTAAAAGTATCTTCAGTTTTAAAGGCTTGTTAACTTGCCAAAATCTCTGACTTGGAATTTCAACATTTTAATTCACGATGGGTATAGTTATGTGACTTTTGATCCAGAGAAACAACCACTGGATGGACCTTTGGGTTCGCCATGACGAGTTCAGTATTAAACGATATGGTATTCTGTTAAACCGCACTCGACCCTGAAATAATTTCATTCAGTTCATTCGTAATCTGTGCTTGGCGCCCCTGGTTATAGCGCAGCTGAAGATCTTGAATCATGTCCCGGGCATTGCGTGTTGCATTATCCATTGCCGTCATGCGTGCTGCATGTTCAGAGGCTGTATTTTCTAAGAAAAGCATCTCCAGCTGTACCACGAAGTTATGCATCAACATTAACTTCATCAAAATCTGGGTTTTAGGCTCAAAAATTGTATAGGGAGAATCTGGATCATCGATTGCAGCCACTGTCTCAATAAGTGGCACCAGTTGGCGAACCTCAATGGGTTGGCTGATAATGCTTTTTAAACGGCCTGTAACGACATGCACACTGCGAATCACTCCCGCTTCAAGAAGCCCCGTGATCTCTTCCGCAATGCTTGCAATTTGCTTAAAATCAGCCATTGCTTGTGCAAAAACAGTTGGTGTTTTAAGATCAAAAAACGTTGCGTTGACCCTATGCGCTTCGCATTCACGTTGAAGCGTAGCACTAATCTTGCGACCAATCGCAGCTATCATAACAGGATTTCCATCCGTGCTTCGTGTAATGCGATTTATCAACGCCTTTACTTCACGTGTGATCGTTGTATTATAGCCCCCGCAAAGACCACGGTCAGTTGCAATAGCAAGAATAAGTGACGCCCCCTGATTATTGCCCGTAAAAAGCAAGGGCAGGGGATCGGCATCTTGCACACTCTTTTGCAATGCATGGTGCAGCGAACGTTTGAATTGATAGGCATACACGCGGCTGCTTTCAAGACGCTCTTGCGCCTTACGAAGCTTTACAGTCGCCACCATTTTCATTGCAGATGTGATCTTTTGTGTCGATTTTACTGACTTAATGCGAACACGAAGATCTTTTAATGTAGTCATGCATCGCCACCTTGGTCATGAAGAAAGCGTGTGCAAAATTCCATTAAATAGGTCGATAGTTTTTCTTCTGATTCGGCCGAAAACTTAGATGTGGCCTCTATATCGTGCACGACTTCTGGCAAAAAGAGATGGATTGATTTCAGCAATTCGGCTTCGAATTTCGAAATAAGATTTACAGGGATTTTATCTAAGTAGCCACGCACCCCTGCAAAAATAGACAAAACTTCATCGGTGCTTGATAGGGGAGATTGATTTGGTTGTTTAAGCAATTCAGTGAGTCGTCGACCGCGTTCAAGCAGCTGACGCGTAGAGGCATCTAAATCACTTGCAAACTGAGAGAACGATGCCATTTCACGATATTGTGCAAGCTCGAGCTTAATAGAGCCTGCAACTTGTTTCATTGCTTTTGTTTGCGCGGCAGAGCCTACACGACTGACCGATAAACCGACGTTAATCGCAGGACGAACACCTTTATAAAACAATTCGGCTTCAAGGAAAATCTGGCCGTCTGTAATCGAAATCACATTAGTTGGAATGTATGCCGATACGTCGCCCGCTTGTGTTTCAATAATAGGGAGTGCTGTGAGCGAGCCACCACCACATTCGTCACTTAATTTTGCCGCACGTTCAAGCAAACGAGAGTGCAGATAAAATACATCGCCTGGGTAGGCCTCACGCCCTGGTGGAC
>JANRCF010000067.1 GCA_030727085.1 Alphaproteobacteria bacterium
GGTCTTTCAAAAAAATATTAACCGTGTTGCACTTCAAACTTGAATGGAGCCTTGATGACGTTGCTAAGAAAAGTGATATGGCATTTAGTATGATCACTGTTGCGATTAATTCATCTGCAAATTGGCCGTTCATGAATTTTTTAAGTTGGTTCTTTTTTGTAGACATTATATACTTTTACATAAAAGATTTGATTATCTATAATTTTAGATGAATTATGAAGAAAAGATCAATACGTTTGTCGGGTCACAACACAAGTCTTGCTTTGGAAAAAGAGTTTTGGGAATCGCTTGAGGTAATTGCAGCAGCTCAAAACATGACTTTTGTTGACTTTATTGCCTATCAAGATTGTCACCGAAAAGATACTAATCTTGCGAGTCACTTGCGTGTTTATGCGCTGAATTATTATAAGAATTTGACACAATAGTTTTTCTTGCACAATTTTTTGCACCCTTGTGTCATCCACGGACTTGATCCGAGGATGACAAGTTTGGGTTTGAGTGCAACGTATTGTGTGATTATTCGAGGGGAAATGTCATCTATGCCCCTGGAACACCCTTTGTTGTTGAGTATTCAAAGTGGACAATTTCGTCTGGGTATAAATGCGCGCGAATAGCATGCGCGGCCTGAGCAGCTTCAGCAAAACCCGTTAAAATTAGTTTTAGTTTATGCGGGTAAGTTGCTACATCGCCAATGGAATAAATACCTGGTCGATTGGTTGCGCCTGTCATCGGGTCAATTGTAATATGATGATTTGTAAGTCCAAGATCCCATTCGGTAATTGGTCCTAAATTCATGGAAAGCCCGAAAAAGGCAAGTAAATAGTCAGCTTGCAACTGTTCTTTTTCACCATCAAGTGTTTCAACGCCAACGTGCGTCAGCAGCCCAGCATTGCCCGCCAGTGATGCAAGTTGGTATGGTACGACGAGTCTGATTTTACCTTCTTCTGATAGTGTTTTTAATTTTGCTTCACTTTCAGGGGCAGCACGGAATTTTGCGCGCCGGTGCACAACAGAAACAGATGCTGCAATTTCTGATAGTGATAGCGCCCAATCAACCGCTGAATCGCCACCACCTGCAATAACAACATGCTTGTCGCGGTACGTTTCACGCGATTTTACGTAATAATGAACACTTTTTCCTTCGAATGCTTCAATTCCATCCAGTGGTGGGCGATTAGGGCCAAAAGCGCCTACGCCAGCAGCAATAATAATGCACTTACACCGAACGACTGTGCCATTTGATCCTTCGATCTCAAAGCTTGTGCCGGTATCATTCAGTGTTTCGAGCCTGATAACTTGTTCGCCAAGATGAAATGAGGGGTGAAAGGGTGCTGCTTGCTCAGCTAGATTTGCAGCCAAATCTGCACCCGAAATTTGCGGGTGAGCTGGAATGTCATAAATTGGTTTTTCGGGGTAAAGTGCTGCACATTGACCGCCTGTTGCATCCAGTGCGTCAAATACGTGGCATTTCAATTTGAGCATGCCGCATTCAAAAATAGAAAAAAGCCCAACAGGGCCTGCGCCTATAATTACAACATCAGTTTCATGAATCATATGTGTCTCGTTTTTGTGGTGGTATAAGTTATGCTTATTCGTTATCACCCGGCTTAATCCAGGGAACTTTAATATTTTTAGCAGATAGATTAAGACATTCTCGATTGATGATGTTCTTACTATTTGCCTTTACAACATTATAGATCCCCGGGTCAGGCACAGGGATAACACGTTTGATATTGTAGTTAAGCGAAAAACTTACACTGCGTTACATTGGCTTTTTATAGCATTTTTCTAAAGATTATAAAATGAAAAAGGGGCTTTTAAATGCCCCTTTCATTGCATGATAAGGGTTTTCAACTTACAACTCTACTTCTGCAGCATCAGAATAGTCTGTTTCGTATCCGCTTCTTGTATCATTCCCCGAGCCTTGTGAGAATGATCCATTTTCCGAATCGTCAAATTCATCTTGTGAATCTATTTCGCTCCCAGCATCCTCTTTCCATATGTAGGATTGGAAACCTGCTCCGGTAAGTATGCCAACACATGTGGCAACTTCGTTTTCAAGTATCCCGTCATAATCCAATTGTCGGATGAGGGAATCTGCACCGTCTTCAGTGGATATTTCTCCGCGTTTAATTTTATCCGATAACTCATATACAAGCTCTTTGTAATCAGTGTTTTCTTCATATTTTGCTGCCAAATCACTTTCAAAGATCGTCATTATGTTCAATTTTGAAGTGATTTCTTGTCGTTCCTGAGGGTCAAGAGGTTCAAGATATCTATCCATGAGTTTCATGATTTTTGTTAGATCTTCCTGCTCTTCCTCTAAACATGCGGTGATGCTATTTTGCATAAATGGTCTTAGTAAACTTGCATACAAAACAATTGGGTCACTTTTGATGCAATTTATTTCAATATTTTCAATAGAAAGCACATCTAAAGGACTGCTATCAACAGTGCTGAGTAATGCCGCAACATCTTCCTCACTAACGGTAACTGTCAAGTTAGTTGTCGCGTTTTTAATTTAAGCGGCTCGTTTTTC
>JANRCF010000068.1:0-1425 GCA_030727085.1 Alphaproteobacteria bacterium
CATAAATCATCGTTGCGTTAGCGCCCGTCTTAGATACAGCATCATGCACAGTGTTAAATACTGGCAACCCTAAATGCTCTGATCCACCTTTACCAGGCGTCACACCACCCATTAGTTTCGTACCATACGCAAGCGCTTGCTCAGAATGATACGTGCCGTGCTTGCCGGTGAACCCTTGGCAAATTAATTTTGTTTGGCGATTAACAAGAATAGACATTAATAGGCTCCTTTACGCGGCATCTTCAAGCGCAGCTTTAACAACTTTTTCGGCAGCATCATCAAGATCATCCGCTGAAATGACAGCTAATCCTGAATCAGCCAATATCTTCTTTCCCTTTTCGTGATTCGTACCTTGCAAACGAACAACCATTGGAACCGTCAAACTGACTTCTTTTGCCGCATCGACAATACCTTCGGCAATAACATCGCAATGCATAATCCCACCAAAGATATTGATAAGAACTGCCTCAACACTAGGGTCGGATAAAATCAACTTAAACGCTGCCTGAACTTTTTCTTTGCTGGCACCGCCGCCCACATCAAGAAAATTAGCCGGTGAGGCACCGTGCATTTTAATGACATCCATCGTTGCCATCGCCAAACCAGCACCATTCACCATACAGCCAATTGTGCCATCAAGTTTGACGTAGCTTAAGTCATGCTTTTTGGCTTCTAGTTCAGCAGGGTCTTCCTCGTCATGATCGCGAAGAACTTCAATTTCCTTATGACGATCTAACGCATTATCGTCAAAACTGACTTTCGCATCTAACGCGACCAGTTCACCGTCATTTGTTAACACGAATGGGTTTATTTCAATCATAGCCGCATCAAGATCAACATACGCTTCATATAGATTTTTTAGAATTTGATAAAATGAACTATGAACACTTGGTGGTAGATCTAAAGCGAACGCTAATTTCCTACCCTGATAAGGCTTAACACCAATGACGGGGTCTATTGTTTCCTTTAAAATTTTCTCAGGAGTATGTTTTGCAACTTCTTCAATATCTACGCCGCCTTCGGTCGATACAACAAAACACAAACGCCCTTCAGCACGATTCAAAACAATGCTGACATAGAATTCACGCCCAATATTACAACCTTGTTCGATAAAAACACGCTTAACTTCTTGACCTTCTGGGCCTGTTTGATGTGTCACAAGACGTTTATTAATAAGCTTCTCTGCAGCAGCTTTAACTTCAGCTAAGGATCGCGCAAGAATTACGCCACCCGCTTTACCGCGCCCACCTGCATGAATTTGCGCTTTCACAACCCAAAGTCCATCTTGACTGATTTCTGCAGCGGCTTGCTCGGCCTCTTCTGGCGTATAAGCCACCGCACCTTTTAGAATTGGAATGCCAAATCCATCGAGTATTTGTTTTGCCTGATATTGTATATGATATTTGAAATTTGTGAAAATAGTTA
>JANRCF010000068.1:1435-21295 GCA_030727085.1 Alphaproteobacteria bacterium
TTTGTATATAGTGTAGCGCTGTATGGGATTTAGAACAATGGGGTTTGTTAAGAGGTCAGCGTTTTAAGGATTTGTTTTTGAAACAATTCAACTAAAATTTTTCATTTACTTGCAAAAAAATTCATAGTTAAAAATAATATCCAAAAATATACTTGAAATCACAAAACAAAACCACTATATATACAATAGATCTAATATTAACAAACTAATTTTATCGGGGAACAATATGAAAAAATATATAATAGGCCTTCTTGCTTGCACGAGCATTTTAGCAGCAAGTGAATTTACTACTGATGATGGAATGATTCCTAATTTGACTGGAGGGTCTGCAACCTATAGTAATCAAATCCCTAATTTGGCCACTCCCCTTCCTAATTTGGCCACCACTCCTATGGAACTTCGCGAGCAAGCAACAGCTATTATTGATGAGAAATTAGCTCAATATACCCTTGAGTCTATGATGCATGACACTAAAATCCTTGAATTAGCAATGCATTCTCCATCACTCTCAGCCCAAGCAATTGATATTCTTGGCAGGAAATTAGATCAATACGCACCTGGAGATTCGATGTATGACGTAGAAATACTTAAATTAGCTATAAATGCACCGGCACTTGCTGAGCAAGCGACTAATTTTATTGAATACAAATTAGGGCAATACATATATACACCTGAATATGGCGTGGTTGATGCTAAAATCCTTGAATTAGCGCTGAATATTCCAGCACTTTCCGGGCAAGTAGCTAGGGTTGTTGGTGCTAAATTAGCTCAAGACAATACGACTACTACACCTTGCACGACCACCTATGATCTAAAAATCCTTAAACTTGCGATGAACATTCCATCACTTTCCGCCCAAGCAACTACTTTTGTTGCTAACAGGTTGGCTCAATACGCACCTGGAGATTCGGTGTATGACATTAATATCCTTGAGTTAGCGTTTCATGCACCATCACTTTCCGCACAAGCAACTGATTATTTGGATCATAAATTAGGTCGTTACATATATACGCCTACACTTACAATATATGATTCTAAAATTGTTGAATTAGCGATGGATGGTGAACCAATACTTTACGCTCAAGCGACTCGGTTTATTCGTGGAGAGCTGGCTAAATTTACTACTATGACACATAATGCTCAGATTCTTAAGTTAGCGATGATGAATGTACCAGAACTTGCCACCCAAGCAACTGCTTTTGTTGCTAACAAATTGGCAGAATTTACGCCCATGACGTATGACGTTGAGATTCTTAAGTTAGCAATGAATGCACCATCACTTTCTGCACAGGCAAATGCTTTTGTTGGCACCAAGCTGGCTGCATCTACTACTATGACGTATGATGTTGAGATTCTTAAACTCGCCATGGGAATTGCTAACTAAAAATTGCAACAACAAAAAAACCTACCTTTATAAAAAAAACCTGAGATGTCCTAAAAAACACCTCAGGTTTTTAATTTTTGTCAGGATAATTTTACAATCCTAAACGTGTTACATCGTCCATCAACCGTTGAACCGACTGAATAGATGCATTAAATTGATTCTTTTCATTTTCTTCAAGTGATAATTCAATCACTTTTTCAACACCATTTTCACCAATAATAGCAGGCACACCTACATACATATCGGATACACCGTATTCACCGCTCAAATGAACAGCGCACGGTAAAATACGACGCTGGTTAAATAAATAGCTTTCAGCCATCGATAAAGCCGACGACGCTGGCGCATAAAACGCCGAACCTGTTTTAAGTAAATTCACGATTTCCGCACCGCCATTTCGGGTGCAATCAATAATTTGATCAACGCGTTCTTGTGAAATCATTCCCATAGCAACCCATTCCCTTAGTGGGATCCCGCCAACGGTCGTATAACGTGGCATTGGCACCATAGAATCACCATGCCCGCCAAGTACAAATGCTTGAATATCCGCTGGGGATACTTTCATTTCTTCGGCCAGGAAATGGATATAACGCCCTGAATCCAAAACACCAGCCATACCAACAACATGCGACACAGGCAATCCCGATGCCTTTTGCATCAACCACACCATCACATCCAATGGATTAGTCACAACAATAACAAACGCCTTAGGGCAGTGTTTCTGAATATTAGCTGCTACTGCTCGAACAATGCCCGCATTCACCGACAATAAATCATCACGGCTCATCCCGGGTTTCCGTGGCACACCGGCGGTTACAATAACCACATCAGCGCCCGCCATATCCGCTGGATCATTACTACCAAGACATCCGTTTTCAATGCCATCGATCGCACTACCTTGCGATAGATCTAAACTTTTCCCTTGAGGAATTCCCTCGGCCACATCAATCATAATAACATCACCAAGACGACGTTGCAAAGCAAGGTGTGCTAGTGTGCCGCCGATATTACCGCTACCCACAAGGGCTATTTTAAATCGCCTCGATGTCATATTGTTTTCCTTATTTCTTGTTGATTAGAATCAGTAAATACACGCTGCAAATACTCACGACCCACACGAAGACCTACATCATCGATACTATGCCCCAATCCATTACACGTCTGCGGCGTGACCTTTACACCATATAGTTGAAGCTGCGTTTGTGCCTGAAATAATGCCGCATAGGGCACAACCGTATCAGCGGTGCCATGCACAAGAAGAATAGGCGGAGCATCCTTAGGGCGATCAAGCGATGCTGGCGGATAAAACGCACCGGAATACCCAATGATTCCCCCAAGGCCTGGCACATGGAACACCATATCCATAGCCAACATACACCCTTGTGAAAAACCAACCAACGCAATATCTTTCGCTTCAAGCTTATGTTCAGCCATCAGATTCTTTACGTAACCAGCAAGCAATGGAGCAGCTGTATACATACCTTGACGAATATTAAGGGGATTAAAATCTTGTAGTCCAAACCATTGACGCCCAAGTGGCGACATTTCACACACATCAGGCGCATGCGGCGATACAAAAAGCGTATCAGGCAAATACCTTGCCCATTGCGCACCAATATCAATTAAATCGTCACCTGTTGCACCATAGCCATGCAGGAAAATGACAATTTTACGAATAATTCCTGAGACAGGAGAGATAATAGGACCAGTTAACACACAAAACCATTAAAAATTTAAGTTATTTGCATCTAGTGTAGCGCTGTATGGGATTTAGAACAATGGGGTTTGTGCAATGTGATTAACCACAGTAAATTAGTCTTTTAAAAACCCGCTCATTTTCATCAAACAAATTCACCAATATCTTTTAGTGATATTATTTCTGTTTGCTCAGAGATATCCTTATTATTTACAAAAACGCTTTAAAGCAATTCACTTTATAACCCTCAGCAGCTTTTGATGATTTGTAACCTCAATAATTGGCGTACCTGGGTATTCTTCTTTTAATACATTAATACGTTTTTTACGTTCAGAGATAGCACTTCTGCGAGGGATATTTCTAATGATTACGAGAATCTTTTGTATTCTTTCGAATAGATTTTGATACATGTCTCTTATCCAGTAAACGGTATCAAAGTAATTAAAAAAAATAACGCAATAAAAACATAAACCAAATGTTTTTTATTTTGGACAAATTTTAAGCGCATTAATTTTTCAAATATTTATCACTCTCCTTTTATTATATTTGTCGTGCTAAGAAGCCGTTAAATCTAACGCAGAATCACATTCTTCACTTCGGATGTTTGCGCACTCTCTACCCTCATGGTACGCACGTATTTAAGCGCCTTTGGCAACAATAATTCTTTCCTCAGATTGTCTCGTAACATATTCAATAAAGCATCACATTGAATGTTTCGATCATTGACTTTCATCTACACTTCTCACGCCAATAATCATCCTAATATTGCAACGCTTATGGTCATTGCCATCAGCCCGTTTCCTACCTCCTTTGTTGTAAATAGAATATGAAAACCATATCATGCGGATGAAATACTTCCTGCAATATTTAGGTAGCACTTTTTTCAACAATTAACAAATTTGACTATATTTATAGTAAAATTTATTTTAATTTTTTATAGTTCAAAATTCATACTTGCAAACCTAATGTTATTATGTGCGCAATATGCACATAAAATCACGTCACAAATAAAATTAGAATATAGCACATTTGATAATTAATATGATTAAGGAAAGAGGAGTTTTATATACATATTTTAAACTTTCATTCATTTATTGTTTAGTACAGACCACGCCTTTAACGTCAACATATCTTTCCAAACCAGTGCTTTTTGACTGGGGGATCGCATAATATAAGATGGGTGAAGTGTCGGCATTGCAGCAATCGTAGCACCGCTCTTAGTTGTATATTCTAAAATCTGCCCACGTAATTTCAAAATACCATCGCCGCGATTAAGCAATGTCTTCACAGCTACGCCACCCAGCAAAATCAAAATCTTAGGCTGCACAAGTTCAATATGTCGCTGAATAAATGGCAAACAATACGCAACCTCAGCCACTGTAGGCGGGCGATTCCCTGGTGGGCGCCAAGGAATTATATTACTAATATAAATCGAACTGCGATCAATCCCAATGGTTGCTAAAATCGTATCCAACAACTGCCCACTTTGCCCAACAAACGGTTGCCCCAAACGATCTTCATCTGCGCCTGGTGCTTCCCCAATTAGCATAACATCTGCTGCCGGGTTGCCATCTGCAAATACTGTATGCGTGGCTGCCTTAATCAAATCACACCCCGTTGCATTTTCCATCGCATAACGTAATTGTTCAAGTGTTTCACAATTCAAAGCAGGGTGATCACCAGCTGTCACAACAGGTGGCGTAAAATCAGGCATCTTAAATGTAGTAGCCAGAGAAGGTGAGGAAGTTGCTAAAACAGAAGGAGTTGGCGCAGATTGAGACACATTGGATTGAGATGGCATAGTCCCAATTGCAGATTCTTTATGCGGCTCTGTATTTGATGCTGCTTGCATAGCCATCGGTTTAAATGACAACTTTACTGGCGCCGTCGCCACATAATGATCGCGCGGCACATCAGATAGCGCAGCGTCCACACCGCATGTGCGATACCAATCAAGAATTTGTGCGTAATTATGTAATGGCTCTGTCATGCATGCAGTATACAGATTCGTTTAGAAAAAGTGAAAGGGCAAATTGGAATTATAGCACGTTACGCAGCAATCTTCATAGAATCCAACAATCCTAAGGATTGCTCTAACTGCTTTTCATGGAATACATCACTCGCATGCTCTTTAAGGTAAGCCGTTAATTTTTCAAAAATATCTGCAATGAGTTTTTCTTGATAAACTTTGCGAAAGCGTTCTTCTAAATGCTTTGCGTGTAGCGCATGCACTATCTTTTTTTGCTCGATCTCCGTAAGAATTTCTTCTCGCATGGAAAGGATCAATGCATCACACGCAATACGACCCTTTTCCATAAGTTCAGCAACTTTTTCATCAGCACATTCAAGCTCAGCGCCTATTTTCTTTAATCGAACATACGCTATTTCACGTGCATGCGCGGCATCTTGAATACGTTCTTTTATAAGATTAATTTCTTCATCTAAAATAGAACCCACATTAAAAAAGCGTTTCCAGACCAGAAAACCAACTAGAATTAAAAAACTTAGCGCTACAAAGTGAGATGGATCAATGTGCAACATGAGTCACCTTTTTCTTTTTTTTATCAGGAGGAGACACATTAGATGTTGAAGGCGAATATTTCTGGTTAGAATTGCTGACTACATGCGCTAGTATTTGATTTAAGCAATCATTGGCTAATGGCTCCATGCTTTCTTGCAATTGTAACTGCTGACGTTCAAACGATTTCTCCATATCCTTCAAACTGTTTGAAAGCTCTTCGTCAATATGCGTTAGTTGAAGTTTTTTCTTATTTTCCAAACCCTCAAGGGTTTCTTTTAGGTGCGCTTCAACTTGGCAGTGCGCATCTTCTATTTTTTTCTGACTCTTTTCAAACAAAAGCTTTGCTTGTTCTTGCATATGCTCTGCTTGCTCTACGTCGTAACGAATTTTTGACAAACGCTCTTCAATTGTGCGATTAAACTTAGGAATAAAAACACGCGCATAGAAAAAAATAACCACGCCTAAGCAAATCGCCAACCAAAATATTTGCGAAATAAAGGTTGATGTATCAAATTGAGGCATGGCTTAATCTTCCGACTGGATGTGTTATGTCTAACCGAACAAAATCAGCAATGACACAATCAAAGCAAACAAGGCAATTGACTCGGTTAATGCGAATGCAAGAATACCTTTACTGAACAATTCATCCTTAACGGATGGATTGCGAGCAATAGATGAAATCAATGTCGAAAACAAATTTCCAAGCGCAAGCCCAACACCGAAGAGCGGTAATATTGCAATAGCTGCAGCGATTTTTGTGATGCCAGCAAGTTCCATAATTTAAATAACTCCTTTTTAACTTATTTGTAAAATCCAACAATCTATCATTCCTAAAAAGAGAATGAAGATTTGTATTTATACCTGTTAGTGTAAACTTAGCGCATCATTTAAGTAAATGCACGTTAATATCGTAAAGACATATGCTTGCAAAAGAGCAATCATGATTTCAAACCCAGTGAGCGTTGTGTTAAGCAAAAGAGGCAAAATACTAATAACAGCCAACGGACTTTTAAGAAGCATCCCAACAAAGCCAGCAAAAATCTTAATCATCACATGACCCGCAACCATATTTGCAAATAAACGAACGGCCAGACTAACTGGGCGTGCAAGGAACGATATTATTTCAATAGGAATCAAGATAGGCGCAACAAAGAGCGGTGTTCCAGCAGGGTAGAATGTGCGAAAGAAATGCGTACCATGCTTAATGATACCTACCGTTGTGGCGCTAATAAAGACAAGCATCGCCAAAGCAAAAGTGACAATGATATGACTTGTAACGGTAAAACTATAAGGCAAAAGCCCCATTAAATTCGACATCAAAACAAAAAGGAATAAAGGGAATACGTATGGAAAGTAAGCTCTCCCCTCGCGGCCAAGGCTTGATTTCAAGACATCCGCTATAAAGTTATAAACGTATTCATAGGCAAACTGCACACGACTTGGAATAAGCGAAGATTTACGTGTAACAACATGCCCAAGCACGCACAATGTGACGGCTACGATGACCATCCACAACGATGAGTTCGTAAACGAAATATCGAATCCACCCACGTTAATGGGGATCAATTTTATGATCTTAAACTGATGTAACGGGCTATTGGTCATCCGGCAACTTAAATGATACTCTGTATTTCACAGTTATTAT
Source organism: Alphaproteobacteria bacterium (assembly GCA_030727085.1). Taxonomy (GTDB): domain Bacteria; phylum Pseudomonadota; class Alphaproteobacteria; order Paracaedibacterales; family CAIOTO01; genus CAIOTO01. Next base: position 8,682 of record JANRCF010000068.1, read on the forward strand.
ACCAGGGATAGACAAAAGAACCAGCAGGAAATGCGATATTGGCAGCACTCAGAAATCACCGCGCAAACGACGGATAGCTGAAAAAGAAAAAATGTGCTGCATTCAAAGCAAAATGCACTAATATAGCGGCCTCGATTCGATTGTTACGCATGTATGCGGCACCGTAAAATAACCCCGCAATAGTCGATAAAATCACCATAACCACACCACTTTGATAATGACAAAGGCCAAAAATGATAGACGCCGCCACAAGTGCGAACATCTCAGAAATCTGATGTGCCTCACACCAAGCCGTTAAATGCTTTTGAATGTATCCACGGAAAAACGCCTCTTGAACGATACAGACCAGCATCAGGTTATTCACTAAGAACCAAAAGGTTTGTGGTGGAAATTTTGGATTAAATTTAACAAAACCAGTAGCTAAAGCGGCCGCCATTAAACTTACTATGCAAATACTTCCATAAATGCCCGCTGACACAAAAACTTGCTTCCACTCAGTACGTGCACACGAAGTAGGAACGATCATATACATTAACAGAAACGCAATAATTTCATTTTCCATATTCAAGTACATCGTAAAGGGCGCGCAGCGTTCACTCACAAAAACAGCATCAAAGATTTTGAAATTGGATATTCCAGGGACGAAGTGGAAAAATAGAAAAAAAGAAAGTGTGGTAAAAGCGATATGCGCAAGCGCGGTTAAGGCTTTGTTATAGCGCCCCTGAATTACATAGAGTGACCCGAATAATACGGGAATTGTGAGCAATGCAAGAGGTTGAAGTGCACCGACGAATAAACCAGCGGCAATCGCACCTACATAAAAAATCAATGCTATTTTTTTTGAAAACCAACATGATGCAAGCGACATAATAAAGCAAATGTGTGGAATATAAAGCATGATTTTTTCCTTGATTACGGAAGCAACAAAGCTGCGTCTTAGAAATTAATAGATTGGTTTATGATGGGCATATAATAACAAAAAAAAGCATGACTGAAACCATGCTTTCTGAGATTTAAAAAGAATCAAGCTAACTATTAATGATTTGATTCAGCTTCATATTCTTCATCTAACGCAATTGAAACTTCACTTTGGTGATTATTTTCAAACAGCATAATTGGGCCTTGCGGCATTATTGTGGAAATTGCATGCTTATAAACAAGCAGCGAATGGCCTTCACGACGAAGCAACATTGTTGCTTGATCAAACCATGTCACGATGCCCTGTAATTTTACGCCATTAATTAGAAAAACGGTTAAAGGTGTCTTATTTTTACGAACATGATTTAGGAAAACATCTTGTACGTTTACGGGCTTCTCTCCGGCCATGTAAATTATTCCTTATTATCTTTACTAAAATTTGATACTAATAGTGCTTTTTTCAATCTGCAAGTGAAAAAAATAAGATAAATCAAATTTTTCTAATAATTGCTTTATTTTAGTGACTAAAAAATGACTTGTTTGCTATTAAAAACTCTTATTTGATATAAAGCTACCTTTAAGGGGGATATCCCTATGGCATAAGATCTGTTAAACTTTTGAAAATATTAATTTTAATTATTCCTGGAGATAACATCATGTTTGAATTACCCCCACTCCCTTACGCAAAAAATGCACTTGAGCCACACATTACGGCGAATACATTATCATTTCATCATGAAAAGCATCACCAAACATACGTAACTAACTTAAACAACCTTATTCCAAACACTGAATATGCATCGCTTTCACTTGAAGAGATTATTGTAAAATCAGCAGGCACATCAGGCCACCCAGGCATCTTTAACAACTCCGCGCAAGTTTGGAATCACACATTTTATTGGAATTGCATGCACACAAATGGCGGCGGCACACCAACTGGCGCACTAGCAGACAAAATCGCACGTGACTTTGGTTCATTTGATGCATTTCGCAACGACCTAAAACAAGCGGCACTGACTCAATTTGGTAGCGGCTGGGCTTGGCTTGTTATTACTGCCGAGGGCAAACTTGCAATTACAAAAACTGGTAATGCTGATTGCCCACTTGTCCACGGACAAACTCCATTGCTAACCATCGATGTGTGGGAACATGCGTACTATCTTGATTTCCAAAATCGCCGTGCAGATTATGCAGAAGCATTCTTAAACCATTTGGTAAATTGGGAATTTGTCGCTGCTAATTTTGCAAAAGCATCTTCACAAAAAGCTGCTTAATGGTTGCAGGGCTATCATGCCTCGCTGCCATTCTTGCTGCATATCTTTCGTGGCAGGATTGGCGGCACCAATCAATACCAGTGTTAGGCCTATTGGGTTGGATTGTTGTTTCCGCTTCACTGGCGTTTTATGGCAATGCATCCCTAGTGACATTTTGCATATTATCAGGAATATCTATAAGCATAAGTCTTTACCAGCATTTTTCCGAAAAAGTGTATATTGGAACTGCTGATTTAATTATATTAACGTCACTCTCAGCATGGATCCAAACAACTCAATTACCGATGCTGTTTTTAACCTGCGGTGTGCTTGGAATTATTTCAGCAGCTGTTCTTAAAAGCAAACGCTTCCCCTTTCTACCCGCACTCTTCCTAGCATCAGCTATTATTTCTTTCTTTTAAACGGAGCAGAACCTTAATGAAATTTCTTAATGATGAACTTGCTAAAACGTTGACTGGCAAACGTGTATTGGTACGCGTTGATTGGAATGTGCCGTGCCAAGATGGAAAGATAACAGACACAACACGTTTAGTTAATACACGTGATACACTTGAATTGCTTCGCACACATGGCGCTAAAGTTATTATTCTTGCACATTATGGCAGGCCGACCCTTGCAAAAAAAGAATTTAAAGAGCCAAAAGCAACAACTGATTTACGTATCGCAGAAGATGCGTTTTCCTTTAAACCTTTACTTGATGAAATCCAAAGCATATTAGGTTTTGATCTTGGTTTTTGCGAAGACCCTATATCTGCAGAAGGTTTTGACCAAATTTATGAGATGCAAAATGGCGATGCCGTATTGTGCGAAAATATTCGCTTCTTTGGCGCAGAAGAAGCAAATGACACCATGTTCGCGATTGCACTTTCTGCTTGCGCCGACATTTACATAAACGAAGCCTTTTCATGCAGCCACCGTGCGCATGCATCTGTAGAAGCCATAGCGCATCACTTGCCATCGTACGCAGGCATTGGTTTAGCACGTGAAGTTTCGTACCTGAATGATGCGTTTATAAATCCAAAACGCCCTTTGTGGGTTGTCGTCGGCGGCTCTAAAGTGTCAACAAAGATCGATCTATTGTTAAACCTCTCGCAAAAAGTCGATGGTCTGATCATTGGCGGCGCCATGGCGAATACATTTTTTAAAGCAAAAGGAATCAGTGTTGGCAATTCATTAGTGGAAGATGATTATGTTGAAACTGCTCGCGCCATCTTAAAGGCTGCAACAGCTAAAATTGTCTTGCCCTGTGATCGCCTTGCGGTTAAAGAATTATCCTTTACTGAAAAAATGGATGTGATCTCTGTTGATTTTGATAAAGTCCCTGAAACCCATTCGGTCTTTGATATTGGTGAAAAATCATGCGCACTGTTCATTGAAAAATTACAAGGCGCCAGCACAATTATCTGGAATGGCCCTGTCGGGATGTTTGAACATGATTCGTTTACAGGTGGCAGCTTTGCGATTGCACATGCGTTAGCAGAGGCAACGCAAAAAGGTGCACTAACATTGGCTGGCGGTGGTGATACGCTCGCAACACTTGCCAAGGCTGGTGTTATGGATCAATTATCGTATTGCTCGACCGCAGGCGGAGCGTTTTTAGAATGCTTAGAGGGCAAGGTTTTGCCGGGCATTGCGGCACTTGGTTGAAATGTGCTTCGCGTTGTTACCTCTTCCGTCATCACGAGGAGTTCGCGACGTGGCAATCAATGTATTACAATATGGTTGCCACGCCTGCTACATAGACTCGCAATGATAATCAAAATTTGAAAGATGTACAGGATGACCAACACTTTTTCCAAAACACGCACTGAACGCATACATGAATTAGTCATGACTGCACTCGCGCCAACGCACATGTTACTTACGGATGAATCGGCTCAGCATCGTGGCCATAAAGGTGTGGCTGAATTAAAAAAAAGTCTTATGCAGGAAAACGATTCGCATGAGCACATAGCACACGATCTTTTAGAAACACATTTAGCGCTGGAAATTTCATCAGTAGCGTTGAATGGTTTATCTCGCGTAATGCAGCATCAACGAATTTATGAGCTTGTCGCTGACGAGTTTAAAACTGGCTTGCATAGTTTTCGAATAAAGGTAATGTGAGGGCTTCTCAACTTTTTTCATTCCATTTCATGCCGCATCATTCCCCCCCAAGCGGGAATCTAGGAAAAAGCAAAACAACAAACCGTGTGAAATGATGATTCAAAATAAACTAGATTCCGCCTGCGCGGGAATAACAGTTAGTTCCAGTAGGCATCCTAGCGATCAATAATTGATGTCCAGAAATTCTCAAACACACGCAGTGTCTTGCCGAAAGCATCCAAATCGATGGACGTACCCAATTGCTTTGAAAACAATTGTGTTTGCTTTGCTAATGCTTGATCGATTTTTCCATAAAGTTCTGTACCCTTTGGAGTCAATTTCACATGGCTTGATCTACGGTCATGCGCTGAAGGCACCTGATTCACATATCCATTTTTCACCATCTTACGAAGGTTGTACGACACGTTTGAACCAAGATAGTACCCACGGTTGGTCAACTCGCCGACGGTTAGCTGGCTGTTTTTACCAATATTATACAAAATTAGCGCTTGTACGTTTGTTATATCAAGTTTTTCTTGTCGATCAAGTTCGCCTTTAACGACCTCCAGAAACAGGCGGTGTAAACGTTCAATCATTACGACAACGTCAAAATAGGATTCTTTCATTATTACCTCTCTTATTTTATATTCTTGGTTTTTTTCTAAAAAACCGAGTTGGTTAATTCTAATTAAGTCAAAAACTTAAATAACAACTCTAATAGTTTATTTAGGTATTATTTTTTATTTTTCAAGTGTTTTGCCCTTATTTTTATGAAAAAAATGTTTTTTCTTTCAGATTGCTTACAAATTCAAGCATTACGCGGTATAATATCTTAAATATGCCATAAAACCAATAAAAAGAATGTTTAATTTTGAGAAAAATATCTTACATCGAGACGCCTTAATTTTGGTGATCGATAAACCAGCGGGTGTTGCTGTGCATCGCGGCATGGGAAGTGGACCTAATTTAGATAAAACGCTAAAGGAGTTGGCTTTTGGTTTGCCCAATCCTCCTCAGCTTGCACATCGTCTTGACGCTGGCACAAGTGGCTGCCTTATATTGGGGCGTCACAGGGTGGCACTTAAACATCTAGGCCATCTATTTACAACGAATCAGATTAAGAAAACCTATTGGGCGATTGTTGTTAACTGCCCCGAACAAGATGAAGGTATCATTAATCTTCCACTTGCCAAGCAAAGTGCTGACAAACGCAGCTGGTGGATGAAAGTTGACCCCGATGGACAAGAAGCCATCACCGAGTATCGCGTCTTAAGTCGTGGTGATTTTGGTATGACATTAGTTGAACTCTCCCCCATCACAGGGCGCACCCATCAATTACGCGTACATTGCCAAGCAATGGGTTTTTCGATATTAGGCGATGCAATCTATGGTGTGCGTGACCGTCTTGATCCGCCTTACTTGCACCTTCACGCGCGCGCCGTTACAATTCCGTATCATCAGAAAAAGCCAGCAATTCATGTGGTTGCGCCATTGCCTACACATATAATAGAGACCTGCATCGAGTATAATATTGCTTATGAGTAAGCTTATAAATTTCTACCGTCATTTTGACCCCAAAGGGCGCGGCCACCCAGAACAGACTGTGTCACCACGTCGGCTTTGCCTCCCAGTGATGACGGCAGTGTGGGAAATAGTAGATCATAGCAATGAAATGACAACACCATGAATACACTCGCGCTAATCGCAGGTCAAGGCGACCTACCACACAAAATCATTGACTCACAAAAAGACAAACGTCCTATTGTTGTTGTCGCATTTGAAGGTCAAACACCCTTAGAACTTACTCAAAGTTTGCCACCTGGAATTCCAGTGTTATGGATAAAGCTAGGCGTTATAGCCCCTGTTCTTGATTTTTTCAAAGAATGGCATGTCACCGATGTGACAATGGCAGGCGGCTTAACCCGGCCAAAGCTTCGTGACTTGTCGATGGATCGAACAGGCGTGCGGTGGCTTAAAACCCTTGGGGCCAGTGCCTTTAAAGGTGACGACCACCTGCTAGGTGGCATTGTGACTTTGCTTGAGAAAGAGGGGCTTTCAATCATCCCACCACATAGCTTGGTTGAAAATTTATTTACATCTGCTGGCGTGCTAACTGTGCGCACTCCCACACCAGATGATCAAAACGATATTAATCAGGGCATTACTATATTAAATGTATTATCTCCCTATGATGTTGGGCAGGCTATCGCCGTGCACGATGGTTGCGTGTTGGGAATTGAAACAATCGAGGGCACAGCAGCCTTGCTGAACAATATAAAAGCGCTTGGCCGCGCACCAGGTGGGGTATTCATTAAAATGCGCAAAATTGGCCAAAGCCAGAAAGTTGACATGCCCACAATTGGGGTTGATACGATCCAGCAAGTACGTGATGCTGGTCTGTCTGGCATAGCGATTGAGGCTGGCGGCGTGCAAGTGCTGGATCTGGCAGATGTCATTCACCTAGCGGACGAAGCAGGGTTGTTTGTGGTGGCATATAATCACCATTCCAACACATTATAAGCCGCGCCTATTATTTTGAAAGTATATGTGCCCTTGGCACTATTTAATGGAATTTTGTCAGGATAATATACCAAGCCTATTAGCAGATCACTAATAAAAAGAACAACTCTTGCTTGCATTAAATACTCATTAAAATTGTAGCAAAAGAACCAGAATTGCATCAATTTACAAATAAGTTTGCACATTACAGCATTTATCGTTAACATATAGTTAATTAATCGATCGATTTTTAAATATAATTGACGGAAATATGAGCAATTATCAACGGTCGCGGTGCAACGCCTTGTTCACCAAATACCAAAGCTCAATATCTTAAAATGTTGGGTTATCAACCAAATTATCAATTTCATAACGGGAATTGGTGCTAGCTAATAGGAGATTTATATGACCACATCGGTCAATGCAGTTTACAAGGAGCCCGCAATTAAAGCGCCTGAACTAGTTACAAAAGAAAGCAATCTGCCAGAAGTCACACTTAAGGCTGTCCTGCTTGGTTTTGTCTTAGCAATGGTGCTATGTGCATCAAATACGTATGTTGCACTTAAAGTGGGCAGAACGATTTCCGGCTCTATTCCAGCAGCAGTTCTCTCTATTCTTTTCTTAAGCTTTTGGAAAAAAACGAGTATCCTTGAGCATAACATCGTTCAAACGACAGCATCCGCGGGTGAAGTTGTAAGCGCAGGCATCACGTTTACCATTCCAGCACTTGTGATGATTGGTTTTTGGGATCATTTTAATTATTTCGAAGTCCTTTCTGTTGCTGTCGTTGGTGGCTTTCTCGGCGTAGCCTTTTCAGTACCGCTTCGTCGCAGCATGATTATCGAACAAAAATTGCCTTATCCAGAGGGAATTGCAACCGCTGCCGTATTAAAATCGGCCGAAGCATCTTCAAGTGGAAAAGTGCTTGTCTCTGGCGGCGCTTTTGCAGCAGTTGTAAGCTTCTTTCAAGATGGCGCGCGTTGGTTGACATCAGAAATTCAAGCATGGACAAAGTTTGGCTCTGTTCCCTTTGGAAGTGGCTTTGAACTATCACCTGTTCTTCTCGGTGCAGGCTATATTGTCGGTCTTCGTGTTTCCATATCTATGGTTGTCGGTACGATAATCACATGGGGTATCGGTGTTCCTGTATACGCGATGCTCTACGGTGCACCAGAAGCTGACGCGCAAATGGCAGCATTTGCTATTTGGAAAAAAGTCAAAATGATGGGCGTAGGTGCCATGATTGTTGGCGGTCTTTGGGGCATGATCTCTCTTTCAAAGATAATGATGGATGCTATTCGTTCATCAATCGATACCTTCAAAGGAAAGGCTGTAGACATGTCATCTCTACCCAGAATTGAACGTGATCTACCAATGAACTATGTTGGCACAATGATAGTTATCTTAGCTGTTCCACTTTTGGTCATGTTCTATAACACACTTACTGTGCCACTTGGCTTATCCCTTGGTCATGGACTTCTGGTGACAGTTGCAGCTGTTGTTGCATCACTTACAATTGCATTTGGCTGTGCAGCGGTTGCCTCTTACCTAACAGGCATCGTTGGCTCGACACTCCTTCCTGTCTCAGGCATTACGATTTCAGGAATATTGTTGTTTGGCGGCATGTTATTTGCAGTTTTAATGGGACAGGTTGATTTTTCCATAAACTCTGTTCACGCAGCATCCGTTGCAGGCGCAACAATTTTGTTTGCATCAGTCGTTGCACTTGCAGCATCACTTAGCTGTGACAACATGCAAGACCTTAAAGCAGGATCAATAGTTGGCGCAACGCCATGGAAACAGCAATTTATGCTGCTTGTCGGTGTTGTTGGTGGCGCAATCGTTGTAGGCCCAGTGCTTGAGCTATTATTCCAAGCATATGGTTTTGGTGATGTTGTACCACGTGCGGGCATGGATTTAACGCATACATTAAAAGCACCACAAGCAACTATGATGGCAACAATGACACAAGGTCTGTTTGCAGGCGGTGTTGATTGGACGATGATCATGATCGGCGCTGCAATTGGTATTGCTGTGATTATTACTGATCAATCTCTTAAAGCAAAAGGTAGCAAAAATACACTGCCAGTGTTAGCAGTTGCCTTTGGTATGTATATGCCAGCGGCATCTATTCTAACATTCCTACTTGGTGGTATCTTGGCACACTACACGACGAAAAAACGTGAGTCATTGCCGAAAGAACAACAAGAGGCATCTGAACAAAAAGGCATTCTTTATGCATCGGGTGTAATTGCTGGAACCGCTGTGATGGGTGTTTTAATTGCGATTCCTTTGTCACAAGGGTATAAAATCAGTGAACAATTATTTACACCATTACCTAACATGCTTGTTGAGTTCGCAGGAATTGGTGTCTTTGGTTGGTTAATGTATAAAATTTATCAATCTGGATCAGAGCGCGTTGAGGCTTAAATCTGTCAAAACAAAACACTAATGCAAAAACCCGGTTCACGCCGGGTTTTTTATACTTCTCGTGAATCCCACTTCTCAACAATTGCCTGCCACACCATTTCTGTCGTCAACCCATCCATGTAGCAAACTTGATTCTTGTGTGAGAAGCCTGGCGTATTAGCAAGCTCTTCATAAGTCAAAGGAATGCGTAGCACAGTGTGCCCCGCCCCCGTTGCTGGGTATGGACCATAAATTGCATCACGCGAAGGGCCAAATAAACCAATCACAGGCACATTAAGCGCATAGCTTATATGCATCAAACCCGAATCATTTCCCAGGAACAATGATCCGTGCGATATCAATGCTGCCATATCGATAAGTGATAATGCATGTTGTTTTGCTAAGTCTGTACTAAATGTAATACGTTCCGCTGGCAAATCACGGAGCGGCTGTAGCTGTGTGTCTTCTGATGGCGCAGCAATGACCAGCACATGCGCATCTGTATACGTTTCACAAAAACGTGCAATCGTCGCGTAAAAACATTCCATCGGCCATTGCTTACCAATCCAATTCGCAACAGGCGCGACAACGAATAAAGGTGCATCTGGCAAAAGTGCACGCATGCGTTGCTTGCGTTCGTCTGACACAATAATCCGCGGCACGAGGGAGCCAGCCCCGCCATCGCCGCAACTTGCGCTACTTTATGGCGTTGGTCATTTGGCGTTTTGCGCCACACATACCGATTCTTTGCATATAAACCATGACTAATAGCCGAACCTCTTGTGTCAGCCACCCAATCCCATGATTGCCCAATGGCACGCAGCCATAAGTGGAACCAATGCAGGGATGCTTTCTTCTTAGGAAACAAGATAATCTCATCACATGCAGGATCATCATGAAACAATGATGATACAAGTGGATCCGCAGCCACCACATAACGCATAGCAGGTGACTGTTTACGAATTCCCTCAAGCAGCGACAGTGTCATGACTGCGTCGCCAATGCGACTTGATGTGATAAAAAGACCGGGCATAATGATATTTCTTTCAATTCTTTCTATCGTCATGGCTGCTTGTTTACTATGGGTGTTTTATTTCCAACTATGGATATAGTTTCCCTCGGGCATGACCCGAGGGGTCCATGTATTTTGTGGATCCTACGGTTAAACCATAAGAAAACTGTAGTAAAAGACGTCCCTAAAACAAACGGCTAAACCACGCTCGAACCTTGCAGAAAATACTACATGACTTCTCAGCTGGCTTTTCGTTCGAAGCATCTTTCTTCGCATCTTTTACTTTTGCGTCAGTATTTGCCCCCACTTTTGGAGACCAACCACGGTTCATGACATTCACATCAAACTTCGTGAGAATGGGCGGAATAGCAAGCTTATCTTTCCAATACGCAAAGCGTAATGTGTTGTCATATTGAAATGGAATCTGTAAGCACAAATGCATGACATAACGATCAAGTGCATGCACGCGCGCTTTTAGCCCCTCAAAATCGGTCGCATGAGCAACTTCTTTTGCAAGCGCCTCGGCAACTGGGTCTTTTAGCCCAATATAGTTACTACTACCCTTTATGTCTGCTGTTTTCACACCAAAATAATATGCCTGCTCAGCACCTGGTGATAATGTATTTGCCCAAGTGTGGATAATCATATCAAAATCAGAATCAACAACGCGTGACTCATAACTATTCGCGTCAAATTTACGCACAACAAGATCAATACCAACTGCTTTTAAGCTTTCGCGGAAAGCAAGTCCAATTTTTTCAAGTCGATCATCTTTAACCATAATACTGAACTGTACAGGCGTTCCATCTGGCGCAATACGTTTCCCATCTTTTATTGTATAGCCAGCAGCGTCTAAAATTTCCCCAGCCTTTTTAAGATTCGCACGTTGATCGCCTGCACCATTGGTGTGAGCAGGTGAAAAAGGTTCAGCCAGCATACGTTCTAAGAGCTTTGGATCAATCTTAGACGCATGCTTAAGCAATATATCTTTTTCAAGACCCGAAGCGGCACCTTGGTGTGCGAGCTCTGTATTTGCAAATAAGCTATGTGGAACATTCATAGTACCATTAAATACCATGCGATTAATCAAGTCGGCGTCAAAGGTCATGATAATAGCACGACGTAATTCAATATCTTGGAATATCGGACGACGCATATTCATAATAATTGTTCTAACGGCAACAGGGCGTTCATGGTGAAGATCTTCGCGCACAATATCACCGCGACTCACTGCATCAACATTGTACCCGTTCTTCCATTGCTTTGGATCAAGTTCGAAAAAAACATCAAATTCTTTAGCAAGGAACGCTTGGAAATGTGCCGTCGAATTCTTAAAATACTCAATGCGAATTTCATCAAAATTAAATTGCCCTTTAGCAATTGGCAAATCAGCAGCCCAATAGTTCGGGTTGCGCTTAAAAGAAACAATACGACCTTGCTGAACTTGATCAAGCACGTAGGGCCCTGTTCCCATAAGCGGCGTCAAACCTGAGTTTGCTAAATCTATTTGATCAAGCTGCTTCTTCGATAAAACGGGCATTGACGCCACGATCATTGGCAATTCTTTGTCGTAAGCACCACTTTCATCAGGTTTCATTTGAAATTGAATGACGTTCGGTGAGTGAATAACAATCTTAATATTTCCATAAAACTTTTTATATCGCGGCGCACCCTTGGCAATCAACGCTTCCATTGTTGCCTTGATATCTTCAGCTGTGACGAAATCGCCATTGTGAAAGCGTGCTTTGGGGTTGATATAAACAGTCATATAAGATCTATCATCCGCAAACTCAATTTTCTCAGCCACAAGTGCATACAATGCAAAAGGCTCCGCTGGTGATCGCACCATAAGAGTTTCAAGCGTGAGACCTATGCCTTGCGCCGCAATCCCTTTAACGATTTTGTCATTCACCGTATCAAATGTGCCAACCATTGCAAGGCGGAACACACCACCTTTAGGCGCGTCTGGATTCACAAGTTTTGCGTGTTCAAACGTTGGCTTACCAAAGCGTGAAATTGCCATAACTGCTTTGTCTGGATTTGGCGCAGGAAGTGCTGGCAAAGCTTTTTCTGCTGTAGCAGCGGCTGCGGAGGAAGCCGTCGGAGCAGATGATGTTGCAAATGCTACACTTATAAGTGATGCCATGACAAAAGCAAATGAGATGTTTCTTACCATTATTATTGAGACCGTTAGTATTGAGTTCTGATCTAGTTTTAAATCAATGGGTTAGGCGCCGCAATAGAAATGTAAGACCGACGTTTATATGCGCGATTTTAGATAGAAAAAACCTCCCGTATTTAAGGCGAGAGGCTTTAATTTTCAACAACTTAAAAACAAATTTATCTAGCAGGACGACGATCATCAAGCCATGCTTTAATCTTAGCCATTCGTGTCGCTGGACGTTGATTCTCAGCAT
>JANRCF010000068.1:21395-32797 GCA_030727085.1 Alphaproteobacteria bacterium
TGGACGTTGATTCTCAGCATAACTTAATGAAAACTTACCCGTTGAACTAGTCATCTCGTGATCAAAAGCAGCCCAATCATCTGCCGTTAAAGATGTGTAAGATGGCTGTGTTTTAACATTCGCTAAAAAATTATCGATTTGTTGCTCAGCACTGCGAAGCACATGACGAGCCTCAAGCCATGCTTTAATCTTAGCCATTCGTGTCGCTGGACGTTGATTCTCAGCATAACTTAATGAAAACTTACCCGTTGAACTAGTCATCGCCTGATTAAAATCAGCCCAATCATCCGCTGTTAATGATAAATAAGATGGCTGCGTTCTAACGCTCGCTAAAAATCGACCCATTTCTTGCTCAGCCTGACGATCGGCTTGGCGATCACCCAACCATGCTTTAATCTTAGCCATTCGTGTTGCTGGACTTCTATTCTCAGTGTAGCTTTCTGAAAGTGCACCTGTTGTACTGGTCATCGCCTGATTAAAATCAGCCCAATCATCCGCTGTTAATGATAAATAAGATGGCTGCGTTCTAACGCTTGCTAAAAATTGCTTAAGCTCGCGTCTTTCTTCTTTCAGTTCAAGACGAACTGCCACTGAATTTCTTTCTTCTAATGACATGCCATTCACGGCGACGGGAAGATCTCTTTCATCTTCGGATGAGCCGTACCCACTGGGGGATCTCTCCATCGCTGTGGCAGAACTAATAAAACCTGCTGAAACAACTACTGCCCCTAAAAAAGTAGAAAGCAAAAGTGATGAATAAAAATTTTCCCCAAATGTAATTTTAGACATAAAATAATCCTTAATTTCAATTGATTAATTATACGCAACTGAATATGTAAAGTTAATGATTTATTACCCATAATAATAAATTATAGATAAATAAATTAAAAAGTCAATACTTAATTAAAATGAAATTCGACGGTATTCAAAACAAATACGTGCAAACAATATATTAATTCGTCCGTCAAAAAAGTTAAAAGCTAAAAAAAATTCCCTTCCCTCTTGTATTTTTCAAAATCCCTCCCATATAAAGTTCAGGCAACGCATAGAACGCAATCAAATGAAAAAAAACAGCACTCTAACTCTTAATCTCTTGATTCTTACTCTCACTGCTCTCGCATCAAATTCTGCATACGGCAGAGACTATTTTAATGATTTAATAACAACCCCTGAAATCGATAGAAGAACTCACACAGCAAAAGAAAATTGCAAACGATTTGGCGCTTACCCATCAAGTCCTGAAGACGTTGTGTATTGGCAAAAAACACCTGAATCAGAAAAAAGATTTTTAAAAGGTTTAAAGTTAGACTACCTTGAACAAGTTGAAGCCCAAGCAAAACAAGCACAACTTGATTATTTCGTGATGCAAGAAAACGCCAGATTATATATCGAGAATCAGGAATATCAACGTAAACTTAAAGCAATTCAGCGTGAAGAAGAAAGAAAACACTATGCCTGGTGTAGAGAGCAAAGACATATAAGCAAAACGCGCGCTCCATTGCCAGAATCACCCGAAGAAGTAGTAACCTGGGATGAATCTTCACCTGTTCAGTATCATCGGAATTCACGTTCAAATATCCCTCGTCACATAGAAATTGCATGGGCAGAAGCAAGCACTTCAACTGAAGCATCAAGCAGTGATTCCTCTGCCATGAGCGGATATTTATTGCGCGTGCCATCTTTAAACCAAGATTTTAGGGCAAAACATGGCGCAAGCAATAAAGAAAACCAAGACAGCCCAACACAACTGATCACGCAAACCCCACAAAAAAGATCGCACGATGCAATGACTCCACAAAAACAGACGAGTCAACGCGCAGCCACATCTGAATCTGATAAAGATAGCACTTACATTGATGGTTCAGCGCAATATAGCCTTAAACTAAGTATAAATCCTACTTTTGCTAGGGACGAGATAAAAAGCCCCCTGCGGAAACAATTAAGAAGAACAAGTAGGACGCCTTTATCCCCTCTTAGTTAGCTCCCCATAAATACGCATTTCGAATGTGTATTCAGCACACTGCCATTTCAACAATATCCGCATAAATACATGTAAGCGTTTGTAAATCTTTCACAGATACCCGCTCATTCGTATGATGCGCATAACAACTCAGCAGGCCAAACTCCAGCACAGGGCATAAATCTTTCATAAACCTAGCATCCGACGTACCGCCCGTAGTACTGAGTATAGGAGTCAAACCAGTATGCTTTTGAATGATAGCGACAGCAGCATTGGTAAAAGCTGGATTGCTTTTTAAAAATGCTTCCGACGAGGGGTGATAGGTTGTCTGCCAAACCAGGCGCGAATCATGTATATTTTTGATTTCATCAAGCTCCTCGCTTAACAGCGCTTGCAATGTTTCTAATGTATAGGTTGGGTTAAAACGGACATTAAGCGTTGCAGTGGCTTTGCCGCAAATTACATTACTCGTTGGATTACCCACATCAATTGTCGTGACTTCCAAGTGTGACGGATCAAACTGAGCTGTGCCAGCATCGAGCGTCAACGCCTTTATACGTGTCAAAAAGTTCATTAAAGGTGCAATTGGATTTAAGGCAAACTGCGGGTATGCCACATGGCCAGCTATACCAATAACATTGACTGTCATGCTAAGGCTGCCGCGACGGCCAATCTTGATCATTTCACCAAGTTTCAAAGGATTGGTGGGCTCTCCACCAAGACAAAAGTTGATCACCTCACCACGATCACTGAGCCACGGAATCATCCGATTAATTCCGTTTTGTGCAAGACCTTCTTCATCAGAGGTTAACAGAATGCTCACCGACCCTTTAATGCCACCATTTTGAACCACACGATGTACAGCTGCAACAAAGCATGCAATCGCGCCTTTCATATCACACGCACCGCGCCCAATCACATGATCGTCATGGATTTCTGCAGCAAAAGGATCACCACTCCACAAAGCGACATCACCAGCAGGCACAACATCCGTATGTCCTAGGAAGCATAAATGTGGCGCACTTGTGCCAAGCCGTGCATAAAAATTATTAACACGCTCAGCACCTTCGCCAAAACAAACGCGGTGGCATTGAAACCCAAGAGGTGTCAGCAAACTTTCGATATAATCCATACAGCCAGCATCATTAGGCGTTATGCTTGAAAAACGTATGAGCGCTTGTGTTAGCTCAATAGGGTCGAAGGGGTTGGTCATGGCTGCTCTTTCTTGTTCTTTTTTGTCATTTTCTAGCTTCCCTTTATCATCAGCACTCGGGCTGGGATACAGTCTTAAAAAAATGTTCTTATAAACTCTTTTTATCAATCCCGCAGGAGCGCGTTAATTGACGTTTTTGATCGTGTTTTCGCATCGACGCGTTTAACAATCACAGCGCAGGAAAGTGCTGGTGCAAAAGCATCTTTTGAAGGCAAAACCCCCGGCACAACAACCGAATACGCTGGCACGCGACCATACGTAATCTCACCCGTTGCACGATCTACGATCTTTGTTGATGCGCCAATGAACACACCCATAGAAATAACGGCACCTTCTTCAACGATGACGCCCTCAGCAATTTCAGATCGCGCGCCAATAAAGCAATTATCCTCGATAATAACGGGATTCGCTTGCACAGGCTCTAAAACGCCGCCAATACCTGTTCCGCCTGAAATATGGCAATTCTTACCAATTTGCGCACATGAACCAATGGTTACCCACGTATCAACAAGGGTTCCTTCACCGACATATGCGCCAATATTGACAAACGATGGCATTAAAATCACATTGCGTTCTACAAAAGCGCCGCGGCGAACAATTGAACCGGGTGCGGCTCTGAAAGCAGCTGCCGCAAATGCTGCATGATCCCAACCCTCCATTTTAAGGGACGCTTTATCATACCAGGAAAAAGGCGCACCATCACCTCTAACTTGATTCTGATTCAGTTGAAATGACAACAGAATTGCCTTTTTGATCCATTGATGCGTTTGCCATACACCATCGATTTTCTCGCACACACGAATTGCACCAGCATCGAGTTGATCCAAAATTGCATTTACATCAACAGCTACAACAGCATCTAATGGAATTGCTCCATCCCAAGTGGCTGCAATTCGATCAATTTGATCTTGTGTTATACTATTTTTCATCAAAAAGTCTCTTTTTTAAGGTATGCTGTATCTGTGCGCTTTATATGCTTCATGTATACAGCGTATTTGTTTTATTGAAAAGGGACTCTTATGGAGATTCGCTCACCTGGCTTTGACCGCGTTCAAAAAAATACAGGAACCACCAAAAAAGCAAAAAAGTCAGAGACACATGGCTTTTCGGATGCTATGGATGAACGTTCATCAGCGCCTGTTCACCAAAGCACGGCAGTATTCTCAGTGGATCCAATGTTTACTGATCTTGATGAGCCCTCCCCAGAACAAAAAGGAATTCAAAAAGGGCTATCCTTGTTAGATGAATTAGAAAAACTACGTGGCCAGTTGTTAGGCGGCAGAATTGCCCCTGAATCAATAGTGACGATTCAAAATTACGTAAAACAAATGAGCACCGATAACTTAGATGATCGCCTAAAAGGGCTGTTATTAGAAATTGAAACGCGAGCGGTTGTTGAATTAGCGAAACACCGCATGCACGGGCGAAGCAATGCTTAGTATTAATAGGCGCATTGCCCTGATAATTTGTCCAGCCATTGACCTTTGACAAAAAATCCACGATTATTAGTATATCTTTTCTACTCCCCCTAAGGTTACTAGCCTATTATGCTGCGTGATTTACAAAACTATTTGCCCATTCTTGTGTTTTTAGGGCTTGCTATGGGTCTTGCTTCAGCGCTCATGATGATATCGTGGTTTCGTGCAAAACAAACTCCTTATGCCGAGAAAAACACCCCCTATGAATGTGGTTTTGATGCATTTGACTTACCCGCAGACAATGCGCGTGGCCGTTTTGATATTCAATTTTATGCTGTATCCATTTTATTTATTATCTTTGATATTGAAATCATCTTTTTGTTCCCTTGGGCTTTGACATTGCAAAAAATAGGATGGTTTGGTTTTTCATCTATGATGGTTTTTTTGAGTGTCTTAACAATTGGTTTTATTTATGAATGGAAAAAGGGAGCGCTCGAATGGCACTAAACTATGAAGAGCTGCGCGCGTATCTTCCAAAGGAAATGCAAGACGAGCATGCCTTGTTTAATGCAGCTACAGATGAATTATCGAATAAGGGCTATATTATCACGCAATTAGACAAACTAGCCGCATGGGCGCAAAGTGGGTCACTCTGGCCAATGACTTTTGGATTAGCGTGCTGCGCCGTTGAAATGATGCAAGCAGCAGCCAGCCGTTACGATATGGATCGTTTTGGCGTTGTATTTAGACCAAGCCCACGCCAATCTGATGTAATGATTGTCGCAGGCACGCTTACCAATAAAATGGCACCTGCTCTGCGCAAAGTCTATGATCAAATGCCAGAGCCACGATGGGTGATTTCCATGGGAAGCTGCGCGAACGGTGGTGGGTACTATCATTATTCATATTCTGTTGTGCGCGGATGCGATAATATCGTACCTGTCGATATCTATGTGCCTGGATGCCCGCCCACAGCAGAGGCATTATTGTATGGCGTGTTATTATTAAAAAAGAAAATTGAACGGCGCGAGCATCTTGCATAATCCTTCACACACAGCATTTTTTGTAAAAACGAGTAAAATATTCATGAAATACAAAGATTGGAAATAGTATGAGTCCAATAATTACACATGAACCGGTGGCACTGTGCGACGGAAAAAGTAGTGACAAAAATGCAACAATTGGCAGTGAAGTTGGGCATCCTGCAGTTTACCTTCACGTGAATACAAAAGATGTTGTACACTGCCCTTATTGTAGTCGTTCCTTTGTTTTTAGACCTGATTTTGAATGATTGTGTGGCATTTTATCTACACCACTAGAATCAAGTTATCTAAAAATAAAGATAGAGGCTTTTGCTTTTTTTAACGATTTGTTAAGTTTATTATGTTTTAACAGTAGTATAGTACTGCTAACAGATAGGATATATGTTATGAAAAATAAAATTATTGCACTTGCTTGTGCATCCGTGTTTATGGTTTCTTGTGCTGATGAAAGCCAAGATGTAACAATGCATGCAGCAGCTGGTACAGCTGGTGATTTCAAAGCGAACATTAAAGACCGTGTTTTCTTTAAATTCAACCAAAGCGAAGTAGACGCTAACGCGAAAAAATCTCTTGGTAAGCAAGCTGATTGGCTAAAGACATACCAAGCAACAAAAGCAACTGTTGAAGGTCACTGTGACGCACGTGGAACACGTGAATACAACATCGCTCTTGGTAACAAGCGCGCTGAATCAGCGAAAAAAGAACTTGTTAAGTTGGGCGTAGGCGCTGATCGTTTGAAGACAATTTCTTACGGTAAAGATCGTCCACAAGTTCCTGGTGATTCAGAAATGGTGCACGCACAAAACCGTGTTGCAGTTACAGTTGTAGAGTAGTTTTAACTACTTAACATCAGTGATGTTACGAATTTACCCTCGACTTTTTTGGTCGAGGGTTTTTTTATTGTGAGCATATTTTCGTAATAGCGAACTCTCAAAAAGGGTGTAGCCATTTCGCATACATACTTAAAAGGAAAGATCCAGAGAAACAGCTCCAGAATCACCACATTTGCTACGCAAACTCGGGATAAAGGCAGATTCTAAATATAGGTATTTTCATTTTGCCAATGTCAGACTAGTTACAATATCTTTTAATGGCACGTCTTTTGTCCACATTGGAGATGCCCCATTTTTTAGCACAGTTATTTTTCCTGATCGCAAAAATTCAAACGAATCTGGAAAGAAGCTGTTTTGATCAAGCCTATACATACCCGCGAAATTGCCGTTGCCTAAAGCATCAGTCTTATCTAAAAATTTCTCGCCAACATAAACAAGTAAGTTTGGCTTACGTTTTGTGTCACTTAATGCCGCTGTGCTTGGGTATGCTTGATAACTACTGTTATGCGTATGACCAGAATAAACAACAAACATCACGTTTGGGTGCTCATTTGCTAAGTTCAAAAAGAGAGTAGCAGATTGAGCCGATGAATAGTGAGGCGCATTCTTCGCTGTTGTAACCTCGCCTTTGTACCAGCAATCTGTCATAAAGGGCGGAACATGGGTCAATATCACAATTCGTTTTGCGCCTTTGGAAATGGCATTGCGTGCATTACGTTCAAACGTTGCAAGATCTTCTTGCCGTTGTACCTCTGACACGTTCCAGCTATCTGCATATCCATCCATACCAACAACAGCCGTTTTAACGCACGTTATCATATTTCTAAGTTCAAAATAAATAGGGGCGTCATGCAGGTAGTGTAGGTTTGTCTTTTCTTTCATGAGTATCGCAAGATTTTGACGAATTTCTTTCGTGCTGCTGCCATAGGCATTATCAGAGTTCCCCAACACAAAATAAACAGGCATTCGCGATCAGCAATCGCACGCAATGTTTCAAGAAGATTACCATCAGCGATGTCACCCGTTATGAAAATCGCCTCACATGCGTTATTTTTGATAGCACGGACGAATGCGTCTGTGTTAGACGCCCCCGAGGAAAACTAATGAAGAAGTAAAAAACACTAAGCCTCAGGCTTCTCCAACCGCTTAATAGTCTTCTTCACCATCTTCTTTTGTTCTGGTGTTAGCTTTTTATCATCAACCAATTCATTATAAAGGCGCAACTGTTCAGCCTTTGCTTCGCTTTTTTTCATGCCAAATTGTCTTGCTTGATATTGGTCATACATATTTGCAACAGCGCATTTTGTTTCATACCACTCTTCTTGCTTTAACTCTGAATCATTTAAAATCTCGTTATAAAGGTCCATCACTGTTGTTTTGACATCCTTGCCAGCTTCTGGCTCAAAACTACGCCAGCTATAAAGATAGTTTTGCGCTAAGTCCCTTCTAACCCGCACTCTATCTTCAACAGGCAACGTTTTATCAGCGAGCAATTCTTTATAGATTTTCTTTGACGCAGCCATTGCTTCCGCACGTTTTTGCTTATATATATTATATGAATAATCACTTGCCAACGCCAATCTGGCTTTAAAATATTCCTTAGCATCAACGCGGCTTTCGTCAACAATTTCAAGTGTGATTTTAAGTGCTTTTGCATTCGCCTCACTTGGTAACATATCAGAATGTTGACCATACCAATATTTCAGCTGGCTTTTATATTGCAACCTTTCTTTGATAGGCAAAGATGGCTCGTTAACCGCTTCTTCCATCAAACTTAACCCAATCTTGCTTCCTTCGCTTTTTTTCAAATTAAAAGAATTACCCCAAACATATTGAGAGGCAAGGCTTGCTTTCGCAGCTGCACGCTTTAAGGCCGTAATTGATTTATCAGCAATGACTTCCTTGTACAATTTTAATTTTTTCTCGTTATAAAAATCATCTACCTCCGATGAATGCTCTGCTAAACTTAGTTTCGCATCCGCCCGCAAATCAGGTCGCACTTTTGTATCGCTAATAATTTCATTTAACAAAACGATTGCTTTTGCTTTGCCTTCTTCCTCTGTTAGTCCAAAGTCTTTCTGCCCATCTTTAGATGCATAACGACTGGCAAGCGATAGTTTTGCGCGTCCCTTTGTTTCTGCCCCGACGGCAGGATCAGCACATACTTCCTCAAGCAAAGAAACAGATTTCTTTCGCGCCTCAACAGGGTCCATATCAAAGTTATTACTTAAATAAAGGCTCGACAAATAACGTTTCGCCCATCCTTTTAAGTCAGGTGAGATCTCCGTTTCATGGACAACTTCGTTAAACAGACGCAAGGCATCTGTATTGCGCTGCGTATGCTTTACCGTGTCATTAAGCCAATGTGCATTTTTATACACATCAGCATAATTAATTTTTGCGCGCGCACGAACATCTGGACTGACTTTTTTATCATTCATAATTTCTTCATATAAACGAAGGGCTTCTTTTTGCGAAGCTTTATACTCAAAGTTTGTGCGGTAATTTCGGTGATTGTCTGCTATCTTCAGTTTCGAAATGGCTGCAGCATCAGGCGCTGCATCTGTACTTACCATTTTTTCGGGTTCATCTATTTTTGCAGCACTTCCACCCACAGTTTGCACAGCTGCCGTTTTATCGGACTTAGACCCAGCAGAGCTAAGATCATTTTCTTCAGCTTGCGGTGCTAGTTTTGCAGGCACCTCTTGTATTGCATACGTAGAATCAAAATTCAAGGTAAGCAGGGCGCCACCAATTAAAAGCGTTCGCGTGAAATTAAAATAAGATATATTCATTTAACACCTATAAAAACATTAATATAATGATTATTATCATATTATTATTAATAAATGGTTAATTCACACAGATCCTAATCAAAATTTTCTACATACTCTTTAACAAAAGCATGCATATCTCCATAAACAGCTTTAAACACTGTAGTGGCCTGCTTAAAATAAGGCTTCACAACATCGCTATTCGCAGCATCACTAGCAACCCTATGTATATTAAAAACACCCTTCCCTTCAAGTGCTTCATATGCTTTCTTGCTAGAAATTGCTCTGCATGCCTTTTTAATATGCTTAAAAAACACCGTAAAATGCTCAAACGATTTCGCAAAGTCACCCTGTTTATATTTTATAATAGCTGCGTGATAATATGCAGTTGCCAAGAGCAACTTTGAATAATTAGGACATTCTATTTGTTCAGTCTTAAATGCAGCTAAGCAATCATTATAAGCAGCATTAAGTTCATTCAACCGAACGTGTGTTTCTGCACTAAAGACACGTGGAGATAAAAGCATCATATTGGTAGAACCCACTAAATTTTCGGCGTCTTTGATGACCTTTGTTAATGTCTTTTTTGCTTCCATAAGGCGATTCTCACGCAAGTGGATTTCACCCAAACCAATAGCCACATAGACTTTTAACAAATAATGTGAACATGTGTCTAAATGATTATCAATGATATATTGAACATCTCTATACCCCAACTCATACGCCTTTTTATAATCACCAAAGTGGCAATATATGTCTGCAAGCGTAGCCTTTGCACGCGCCACTTCACACGAAATTTTTTCGCGCTTATCCTTCTTATTAGGGGACAATTCGGAATACAGCTGCTGTTCAGCATTCATAACTGAAACAGCTTTATGCCCATATGTAATTCCCTCTTCTGCACGCTCACCATTAATGTACGTCACGCTGTAAAGCCAGCCAAGCAATGCATATATTGACGCTTCAGACTCTTTTCGCGCATTAACATCCAATGATGACAAAACATGTATGCCTTTGTTAAGATAAAGCTTTGCTTTGGCAAAATCATTTTTAAGAAGATACGCCAGTCCAATAACGCGTAGACAATCAGCTGAAACAAGGGTTTTATCAGACAGTGATTTACATAAAGAAAAACTCTTTTGTGCATACACGATGGCATCATCATTATGAGATAAATCAACGCAGATTGACGCCAAATCATTAAGCATCACGGCTAATTTATGATTAGGAATATGCTGCGTTTGTGATTGGCTTGCATACGCTTTTACAAAATACTCTTTTTCACGTAACAAATTCCGCGAAAATCGCTTATGTGCATACCCCAACGCATAATATAAGTCTTGTTTAATCTGCTCTTTGTTAGAAGAATCCCTTAGTGTTTTATCACTATTTTGTATAAATTCATTAATATGACTAACCAAATCAAGCCTTGTTCCGGGCTCTTTTAAAACATACGTTTCTGCGAATTTTTGAAGCAAACTCGTAAAGACTTGTATTTTATTTTCAATATCACTCTTCTCATTCTGCTCACATAAAAAATCTTTGATAATTTCCTGAGTACTTCGGTGAATAGAGAAAGTGCTACCACTATCATTCTTCGATAGAATTTTACTCGAAATAAACGCATATTTTTTAAGCGAAGAAATAAATCTATCAATTAGAACTGGATCCTTATACGATTCAAATAGTGCCTTTGGAATATTTTCAGCTGACACAAAACTTAACAACATCAATAAGCTTCTAAATTCAGGTTCTGTTTCGATCAATCTTTTAATAGAAAGCGTAATGATGTTGTATCGGGTTTTTGCGTATGCACGCGAGTCTTTTATGAATGCAGATTGAGCGTTTCTAAAAGCTTTAGTGTTATCCTTCATCCGTTCTAAGTACATCTCACACGTAATGTCAGAATTCTTTATATAATATGAGGCAACAGACACATCAAGCGGATATGGAGGAATATTAGAAAGAAACTTAATAAGCTTTTTCTCTTTTTCGCGTGAGAAAACATACGCCTCGGTATTATATGTCATTTTGGTAAATAAGGTTAGAATTTCACTCGTCGTTAAAGCATCGACATCAACTATCGAATCTGGATCAAGATACTTAGAGGACATACCACTTTGATCTCGCGTTGTAATAACAACTTTTCCAGCTCCATAAA
>JANRCF010000069.1:0-15052 GCA_030727085.1 Alphaproteobacteria bacterium
TAGTTTTGTCACTAACCATCTTAGGGTGTTGCACTTCATTTTAGAACAGGCGCCATAGGTTTTTATTATTTTAAGAGGAGATATTCCCTTAATGTTTTGAAAATACTTGATATAAAAATTCTGAATATTAGAATCGATTAGATCAACGCTAGATCGGTTTGGAAACAAACGTTTTAGTTCATAGAGTTGTTTAAGCGCATCTGAGTAACGCTTTTCTGCTTCCAATAAGCGAATTAGTTTTTGAGAAACACGATATTCAAGGCTTCCACTTCTCCATTTTAACCGTAAATTATTTAAAATTTGAATTGCTTCTTTTTCAGGCAGTTCTTTTAATTTAAGATTATTCAGTGTGGTTAAGAATTCAGTCTCTGCTGCAAGTTCTATGGGTTTCTTATCTTGATATTCTTCTAAGTGTATCTTTTTTAATGCATGATTACTGGTTCTGAAATCCTTTTTCTCATAAAAGTTCTTTGCATGATAGAGGCTTTTTATCCATTTGAAATATAATGAAGCGTCATTTCTTTTTGCACCAAGGAGTAAGTAAACAGCGCTAAAATTATGCAAATTTTCAGCCGTTTTAAGGCTGTGTTGGGTAAGAGATTCATATAGCTGTGTTGGATAATGTTCCAATACATGTTTGATTTTGAAAATGAGTTGCTCGCTGCCTTTTGATTGGCCAAGCGCGCTTGCAGCAAGTCCTTTCCATACTGCAATTTCGAGTGTATTTGGTAGTGTTTGCCAGCAATTAAGGGCATCTTGGTATTCTTGATTTAAAAAATGAGTCATACCAAGCAAGGCTTTATAAAGAGGATGGTAAATAATTTTTGGATATTGTATAGAGGCAGTTTTTAGATCGGTTTTTGCATCTTGTCCTAGGTTAAGTGCAATATTTATCCATGCCCATTGAAGTTGTTTTTCAAGGGTATATGGGGGATTTAGTTTCATCTTTTCTTCCATAAGTCTCAATCTCTCTTGTGTGAGATTTCGTTTTGGATGAACATCGAATATATTTTGAAAGTGGCTTGCACTTGCTGGTGGAGTAAGTGTTGCTGATGTGGTCGGATGGCTGATATGAAGCTGATTAGCTTTAACGGAAAACTGTGTTTTGTTTGAGAAGTTGTGAATTGCAAAACCTTGTACCGTTAAGGCTGTTTTAAAGTATGGTGTTTGGTATAAATGTCGATATCCACCATCGGGCTTAGTAGTCATGTATACGTAATAAGTATTATTCTCAAGCGTGACGAAAGCACTGCTTCCTCCTGGTGAGAATGGTTTTATAATAATATTCGGCCATTGGTTTTCTTCAAGAGAAAGAAGTGCGGGTGTTGGTGCTTGTACAAAAGGACTAGCAGCATCTCGGTAAAAAAAGTTTATGTACGTGCTATTTTCTTTGTTTTCTAAGTTTGCGTTGATGTGCGGTTCAAGTGTGAATCTTAGAATTAATACCGATTTGTCATTGATTATCGTTAGATTTTTTATGAAAGATATAGTGGGTGTTAGTTCTGGTAATTGAACAGCATATTTTTTGTCCATGATTAAAAAAAAGCCATCATGTGCTGAAATAATCGCAAAAGCAGGGGCTAGTTTTGTTTTAACGTGCAGACGAAATGTTTTTCCTTGCATATCCGGTGCTAAAATAATATCTGGAGTTTTAGTAACAGCGGGTTGAGCTATTTTAGGTGCTGCTACGGTAATAGGCGTAGGTGTTCCAGATTTTTCCGCACTTTTTTTATTTTTTTTTGTCTTTGTTTTTCGAGTGCTATCTTTGCTGGGATTTTTTTTCGGGGCTTTTGTTGTTTGTTGTATTATTCCATCGGCAGATATTACAATTTGATTGCCAGCTAAAACAGATATATTGTTTAGATTTAAAATTGAAATCAGTCCAAATAGCGTATATATGCGTTTTGTCATTACGCTTCCCACTTACGCGAATCTGCTACATAATCCCTTGTAAGGCGAACATCTGCGGCATCGGGAGTAGGTGCATTATCAGTAATAGTTGCCTTAAGAATAATGACAAGCTCAACGATGGTATCTCCGTCGGCAGTGCTCGAAACAAGTTCCTTTATAAAGTGCAAATCGCCTAATCCAGGCATTTTAGTGGTATCTTGGTATGATCTTACTTCCATTAAGCCTCCCATAACGCCAATTTCACCATTTTGGAGCCGAAGGACTGAGTCAATTTCTCGTACTTCAACAACGGGCACCATGGATGGTGTTCGGGGGGTGCTATCGCCGGAAGTTGTAGCGTTGCTGCTGTAAGCAATGTCAACGGCAGGATCGGGTATTGATTTATTTAGACGCGATATCGACGGCCTTAAGAATAAGATGATTTCACCTGTGTCAGGATCAATGGATGGTTGGACTGACATGACAAGGCCAATAGGCACTGTTTGAATGTCACTTGAAACACTCACATTATTAAGGTTAACGGTAGTGCTGAATTGTTTGTCATAGTTCATGCGAAAGTAAACTTGATTTTGCGCAACTTTTAGAATGGCAGTTTGGTTGTTCATAACAGTTAGTCTAGGACTTGAAAGTGTGCGTGAATGTCCAAATTCTTGAAGAGCATTCAAAATAGCTGAAAATGTTGTGCCCGTGGCACCAAAGCTAAACATGCTTTGTTGTGCGTCGGATGGATCAAGAAATTTGCTTTTTTGGGCTGCGCCTCCAAATAGCGCATTAAGTTGTAAATCATTGCGTTTACCCATTTTTCGCCAGTCAATACCTGAACGATATTCCTCCTTTAAGGTGACCTCAATAATTTTAGCTTCAATTAAAACTTGACTAGATGAGGCTCGCTTTAACCGTACGAGATAATCCTTTATACGTTTATGTGTTTTCTCTGGCGCATAAATAGTTATAAGTCCACCTTGTTTGTGAACGGAATAGGTAGATGATTCTTTTGATTTATTACCTTTTTGTTTTGATTGTCTTTGATTGTCTTGTGCAAGCAGTACTTTGAGGTTTGCTTCAAGTTCTGACCAAAAATCATTCTTGGTTTCAACGCTCACAGAGCTATTGGATCCGTTGTCGTTATGTGCTGTTGTTTGGTTGGAAACACCATTTTTCGTAAAAACATCTGTTGCAACTGATATTTTATTTTGACTGTTGCGTGATAAATTTAGAAATTGAATATTGTAATTTTCGCTGTAGGGGGTATCGCGCTCAACTCTAAGAGCTTTGTTTTTAATGCGGAAGCGAAGATCTGTTAGTTCGCAAAGGTCTTCAATGATTTCGATAAAGGGTCGATCTGTTGCTTGAAATACAACCTGGGATTGAATGTCTCGATCAAGTTGCAGGTCAATTTTAACTTGTCTTGCAAGCTCGCTTAAAATTGGCTTGAGGGGGATGTTTTCTGTAACAGAGATAGATACAGTTTTGTAGAAATTAGGAGGATAAAGTGGCTTTTTGTGTATTTTAAGTTGTGGTTTGTTAAGATTTTGAGTGAGTGGGGCAGGTGTTGTTGTTAATATTTTAAGATCTTCTGGGGTAATCGGTTTGTTTATTTCCGCACGATTGGCAAGCTCACGGCACCCAGTTAGCATCAGAATTGTCATAATCACATATGCTATACGATGCATTTACACGTTCCCTTTGTTTTTTTGCCAGCTCCCGTGTCATCTTAGGACTCCCAGAAACGCCTAGTGGCTATGCCGTGGCGCGTGACTCGGGGATCTCTAAAAGAGTTCAAAGGCATATAGTTCATTTACTATAAGGCTAACAAGGATTGTATATGATTTGCAACGATTAGGTTAAATTTTTTATAAAATTCAATCTAAGTTGCCGTATGCATTTTTCATTGCCTGAATTGTGTTTGACATGAGATACGCAACGGTCATGGGACCCACGCCAAATGGTACAGGTGTTATAGCGTCCGCAATATGCACAACGTCATCAAAATCAACGTCGCCACTTAAGCTACCATCAGTTAAACGATTCATGCCCACATCTATCACGCAGGCACCTGGTTTGACGTGTTCCTTGCGGATTAACTTTGGTGAACCACATGCTGCAATAAGGATGTCTGCTTGCTTTGTGTGGATTTCAAGATCATGAGTTTTAGAATGGCATAATGTTACCGTAGTATTGGCATGCGTCAATAACAGTGATAAGGGTTTGCCAACAAGTGTCGATCGTCCCACAATAACGGCATTAAGACCTGAAATATCAGATCTCCATTGTTTCAATATATGCATGCAACCAAGGGGGGTGCATGACACAAGTGAAGGCGTTCCGCGTAAAAGCCTGCCAAGATTTATTGATGTTAAGCCGTCCACATCTTTTTCAGGACAAACTGCATCTATAATTTCATTTGCGTCGAGATGTGCTGGCAATGGTAGCTGCACTAATATGCCGTCAACTTCTTTATTTTGATTGAGTTCATCAATTAAATTTAATACGGATTCTTTGCTAATTGTTTCATCAAGTCGGTGTACGGTTGATTGCATGCCAAAATCATAAGCGCGTTTTTGTTTCATGGAAACATAGACTAAACTTCCTGGATTACTGCCGATAAGAAGTACGTGCAAAGAAGGAGGGCGCCCATGCGTCTCTTTTAGCGCTGTGCATTGCCTAGTAAGAACATCTTTGAGTTCAGCAGCGTAGTTTTTACCATCAAGAATCAAAAGAGAAACCCATTTATTATATTAACGTTTCTAATAAACGCTATTTTTGAATGCGACGCAAGTTTTCCACGAGTGCTTTGAGCAATGTACGTATCAAAGGTGGTGATTGCAGCAACGCTTCTTCTAGTTTTCTGGAGTTTACTTTTATGCACGTTGCTCCGTGTTGTCCTGCCTCTGCTGTTGCCATACGTACGGATGAATCAATAAGAGCCATTTCGCCAAATATCTTTCCTTTGCCTATTGTAGCAAGTATTTTTTTTTCATTGTTAATTGTTTTCCAAATAACAACTTCACCATTCTCGATGATAAACATTTCATAACCTGGCGCACCTTCTTCAAAAATTGCTTTTCCGGCTTGGTAGAATTCACGTACGTAAACGGTACCAGTCATTATATTTGCTCATACTTAATATTTAGCTTACACTGTTATTGTATTTCAAAAAGGTTAGGAAACTGTTAATGGAATGGATTGGCTATATTGCTGGGTTTTGTACAACAATTGCGTTCTTACCGCAGGTAATTAGGACGTATAAGACACGATCAGCAAAAGATATTTCACTTGGGATGTATTTAGTTTTTTGTTTTGGCGTAATTATGTGGTTATTTTATGGATTTTCTATCCATTCGATGGCAATTATTTTGGCGAATTTTGCGACAATTGTTCTGGCTGGCGGTATGTTAATGATGAAACTTATATTTGATCGTAGAGAGAAGTAACGTATCTTAAGCTTTAAGTTTCTTCATTAAGGCGCCATGTATATCAGTATTTCCAGCAACAACACTATTCGTTTCAAATGTTTTTAGTTTTCCGTTAATATCTGTGACGATACCTCCGGCTTCCTGGACCATCAGAATTCCAGCTGCGTAATCCCAAATGTGCATGGGTTCTTCAAAAAAGACATCAAAACGACCACAAGCAACATATGCTAAATCAAGTGATGCCACGCCCATGCGGCGAACACCAGCTGCATGTGGTAATACACGTGTTAAACGTTCTTGAAATACTTCTGGGTCGCCATAATGACCGTATGGAGCACCAATACCAATGAGAGCTTCGTCAAATTGACGACGTGCAGATACGCGAATACGGCGTTGATTTAAAAATGTGCCCCGACCTTTTTCAGCCCAGAACATTTCGTCTTTAATAGGGTCATAGGTTGCGCCGGCAATAATTTCATCGTTCATTTTTAATGCAACAGTAATTGCAAAATGTGGAATGCCGTGCAGAAAATTACTTGTTCCATCAAGTGGATCAATAATCCACGTTTGTGTTTCATCTTCGCCAGGGATTTCGCCTGATTCTTCCGTAATGAATCCAAATTTAGGGCGTGCTTTTCTAAGTTCGTTGATGAGGATATCTTCAGCTCTGTGGTCGGCTGAGGAGACAAAATCACCTAATCCTTTGCGTGAGACTTGCAATTGTTCAACCTCACCAAAGTCACGGACAAGGCCGCGTGCTGCTTTTTCTATGGCAGCAGTCATTACATTAACAAGTGCCGATCGTGTGGTAAAACGAGATGAAACGTGCATTAGTCTTTGAACCGTTCAACGTAGGTGCAGTCTGCTGTGTTTACGACGACACGCATGCCTGTTCCGACGTGTGGTGGAACCATAACACGAAGGCCATTGGATAGGGTCGCGGGTTTAAATGATGATGATGCCGTTTGACCTTTTATAACAGGCTCTGCATCCGTAATTTCTAAAACAACTGTATCAGGTAGTTTAACGCTAATTGCACGGCCTTCGTGCATAGATAAGTTAACAATCATGCCGTCTTGCATAAATGCAGCTGCATCGCCAACAAAGTCACGTGAAAGATTGATTTGTTCGTATGTTTCCTGATCCATAAAGACAAGATCATCACCTTCGGCATAAAGAAACTGATGTGGCATTTCGTCAAGGTAAACACGCTCAACAGATTCTGCAGAACGAAAACGCTCGTTAAGTTTTGTGCCTTCAACCAAGCTTTTCATTTCGGCTTGCATATAAGCGCCGCCCTTGCCTGGTTGTACATGCTGTGTTTTTGTGACAACCCAAAGCTTGCCTTGGTAGTCGATAATATTGCCGACTCGAATTTCGTTTCCACTTATTTTCACGAGGAGGATTTCCTTTAAGGATATGTTCAAAGAACCTTGGTAGCGGAGGAGGGACTCGAACCCCCGACACGCGGATTATGATTCCGCTGCTCTAACCAGCTGAGCTACTCCGCCAAACGATCAACCTTTTATAGCCTTATTTTAAATAAATGTCAATTGTTGACATTTGAAAAAAATAAGTTTTTTAGGATGCTGCTTCAGTTTCTTTTGGCGCATACATTTTAATGATCGCATCTAATTCAGCTTGTGAGCAAAAACCAAGTTGTACCGGGTTACGTGGTTTTATTTGTGATGAATTCCAGTGTGTTTTTGATTTGATCGAACGTATCATGGGTTTCGTCGTACCGAGCAAGCGTGTTAACGCTATTTCTGGGATGTCAGGGTAGAACTTTATCATCCATGCAATTGCATCTGGGCGATCTTGGCGCTTTGATAGCGGTGTGTAACGACTTTTTTTCTTACCCAACACAGAATCTGCACTTACAGCAGGACGTATAACAAGTCGCTCTTTAGGATCATTTTCGCAACGATGAATTTCTTCAAGGGTTAATTGAGATGATGCAATTGGGTCAAAGCCAACAATACGAATTGAGTTTTCATTATCAGCAAGTGATTGGATTTCTAAAATATGGATCCCACAAAAAGCAGATATTTGATCAAAAGTGAGCGCTGTGTTTTCGATTAACCAAACGGCTGTTGCTTTTGGCATTAATGGTATTGTCATTAATTGTCTCCTAGTACTTTACATTCTTTTGTTGGTGATTATTTTTCTTGTCTTGCGGGTAGTATGCTTCGATCTATGGTAAAGTGCAAAGGTTTTTTGTGAATTTTTTAAAAACAAAGACACTGATTTTGGTTAGATAATTCCTAGATCAACGTAAGTCAAGTGCGTCAGTTAAGACACAGTATGGTTTAGTTATTTTGTATGAAAGATAAAAAAGGTTCTTTACAACATATCAAAAATGATCGAGTATTTAGTAAAAGTTTAACCAGTTACGGAGTTAATTTAATGCGATTTCAATCATTATGGCAAATGCCATTACTACTCGGTGTTGCTGCAACATCGTTCACATACGCCGCTGCGCCAGCTGCAGTAGCCCCAGTTGCACCAGTTGTTGCTGCACCGGCAGCTCCAGTAGCTGCACGGCCTGTTGATACAGCGACGCTTATGAAGCAAATTGAAGACTTGAAAAAGCAAGTTTCAACAATCGCTCAGAAGCAACGTAAAGCTGATGAAAAATTAGATGCAACAACGAAAGTTGAAGATGCAAAAATTGGTGTGTTACAAGCGAATCAAGTTTCACCATACCCTGCAGGTTTTATAGCGATTCCTGGTAGTAATTCAGCGATTAAAATCGGCGGTCGCGTAAGAATGGATGGCGTTTATAACCCAGGAAATGCAGGCTCGACTTCTGGTGGGAATATGTCTGCTCGCTCACTACCAATAAAAGGTGCAGATCAAAAAGCAGGCCGGTCAGGACATTTTAACGGAACGGCACAAGGGTCACAGCTTGAAATTAACAGTTTGTCAAAAACAAACAAGGGTGACATTAAGGCAAAGATTCAGTTTGATTTCTTTGGTGCAAATTCAACTGCTGGCGGTGGAAGTAGCTCTACAAGCACGCATTACGGTCTTCGTTTGCGTCAAGCGTTTGCTGAATGGAATAACTTAATCGCTGGTCAAACAGAAACAAACTTCCAAGATACTGATTTAATGCCACAACCACTTGATAACGTTGGTGGCTTGGCAACGGTTCAGCGCCGTCCGCAAGTGCGTTGGACACAAAAAGTAGGCGATGGGCTGAAACTTAGTGTGTCTGCTGAGCGTGGTAATACAGATTATACGAATCAGGCTCTTGCTGCTGCTGATAATGCAACTTACGGTAAGTCATCACTGCCAGATCTAACCGCACGTTTGCGTTATGAAGGTAAAATGGGGTTTGTATCGTTAGCTGGTATATATCGTCAGTTACAAGTAAACGTTGCGATAACAGATTCAATTCCAACGTTTGCAACAACTGCGAATGCTACCGCTGCTGCTGGTTCATCAATGGTAAACTACGGCTCAAAAGTATCAGCATGGGGCATCAACTTAGCCGGTAAACTTATTACAAAAGGTAAAAGCAACGTATATTCACGCATTACCGTTGGTGATGGTCTTGGGTACTTAGTTGAAGATGCTACAAATTGTTCTGCATATTTGCAAGTTCCAACAAGTACTGGAAACGCAATTCGTTATGCGCCACGTTTCGACACTGCGACGGTAACAAATGGTGTCATTGGGTATGCACACTGGTGGACGGATGCATTCCGCACAAACATTGGTGGTTCATATACTAAAATTAAGCATTCACCTTTTATACCAAAATTGACAGGCGCAACGCAAGCAAACGCACGTGTAAAAAAAGCAGTTGTGAACGCTATTTATAGCCCAGTTAAGGATATCGATATTGGCTTGGAATTGATGTATGCAGTGCGCGAAACTGTTAGCGGTGTTGATAAAACAACAGATACAGGAACTTCTACTTACTATGCTGGTGGTACAGGAAAAGCAACACAAATTATGACTTCTTTCATCTATAAGTTCTAGTTTGAATATGCACTGAATGTTAAAAGCCGGGGAAACCTGGCTTTTTTTGTTAATGATGTGTCAATTCAATTCTGAATTAATGAAGCTACCGTCAGTACGCCGTGCCAATGCCATATCTTAAGCGAAGAGGGGAGCCCGAGGTGTGTGTTGTTAATTAAATTGCGTGGAAAGCAAACAGGTTGCCATAACTACTTTGAAGCTTGTAATGAACGTATCGTAACTAAGCCATAAAAAAAAGCATCGAAATAAATCAATGCTTTTTGTTGAACAGCGAATAAAACTTTAGGCTAAACCTGTGTGATATCTTTTTGTTTTGCCGCTAAGTGCTCGTCAATTTTTTTGATGTGATCATCGGTCATTGTTTGAACATCAGCTGAAATGCGGTGTAGTTCGTCTTCAGAAATCTCTTTATCCTTTTCAAGTTTCTTTAAAGTGTCCATTGCTTCTCTACGAATATTTCGAACGCCAATACGTGCATCTTCTGCGTATTTTCCAGCAAGCTTTGCAAGTTCTTGGCGGCGTTGTTCATTCATAGCAGGAATTGGAACCCGCACATTTTGACCGTCAGCAGCAGGGTCTACGCCAAGGTTGGCATCCCGAATTGCTTTTTCAACGCTTTTGACAAGGCCTTTATCCCATACTTGCACAATAATCAATCGTGCTTCAGGGACGGAAACGGTGCCTACTTGATTAAGTGGCATCATAGATCCATACGCATCAACCTTAACAGGATCAAGAAGGTTAGGGGATGCGCGGCCTGCTCGAATACCGGATAATTCGCGATTAAGCGCTTCAATGCCTGCTTCCATTTTTCGGTCGAATTCAGTTAGACGTGGGTCGATTTTTGACATAAGTTTACCTCAACAAGTGAACGTTAGGAGATTGTTGAATAGCGGCCTTGATTTTGCAAAACATCAGCAAAGCCATTCTCTTTATAGATTGAAAAAACGCGAAGTGGAATATGATTTTCCTTCGCGAGGGTGATTGCGGTTGTATCCATGACATTAAGGCCACGCTTGATGACCTCGTCATAGGTAAGTTCTTTTATAAATTCTGCGTCAGATGATTTTTTTGGATCTTTTGTATATATCCCATCAACTTTTGTCGCTTTTAATAACAAGTCACATCCTAATTCAGATGCACGTAAAGCTGCTGCTGTATCCGTTGTGAAATAGGGATTACCAGAACCTGCTGCTAACACAACAACGCGGCCTTTTTCCATGTGCCGAATTGCACGTTGCCTAATATACGTCTCAGCAATTGCTTCAATTGGAAGGGCTGACATAATACGACACGGCGTTCCTTCGGCTTGTATCGCATTATGGAGTGCGAGTGCATTAATAACCGTTGCGAGCATTCCCATATAATCTGACGTGGCACGGTCGATATCATGATGGGAAACACCATGAGCGCCACGAAAAATATTGCCTCCACCAATGACGATAGCGACTTGCACGCCAAGATCACGAACACTTCGAATATCAAGAGCCATGCGTCCAAGCATTTCTTGTGAAATACCAAAGTTTTCGGAGTTTTCTTGATTAAGACTTGCGAGTGCTTCGCCAGAAAGCTTAAGGAGAACGCGTTTGAAGGGAGTTTTTGACATGGTATAGGTTGCTCTTTATTGTGTCATCCTCGCTCTTAACACGAGGATCTATGCAGGTTCATTAATACCACATTGTTAATCTTTATATTATATGCCATTAACATGCTAATCACTGTAAGATCCTCGGATCAAGTCCGAGGATGACAGAGGGAGAGGAAATTATGATGGAAGATTTAAGCCATCTTTGCTTGCGCCATTACTTCTGCAGCAAAGTCAGATTCTTCTTTTTCAATGCCTTCACCAAGTGCATAACGAGTAAAGCCTGTTAGGTTAACGTCTGTACCAAGTTCTTTTGCAGCATTAGCAACAACATCACTGATTTTTGTTTTGCCATCCATTACGAATGGTTGTTCTAATAGGACGATTTCTTCGTAATATTTGCGAACGCGGCCTTCAACCATTTTTTGAATAACATCTTCAGGACGACCAGATGCGCGTGCTTGGTCAATTAGAATTGTGCGTTCACGTTCAAGCATTGTTGGGTCAACAGCATCAATGTTAAGAGCTTGCGGATGAGCTGCTGCAACATGCATTGCGATTTTCTTGCCAAGTTCCATAAGTTTTGCAGCATCGCCAGTTGATTCTAATGCGACAGAAACACCAATGCGACCAAGGCCAGCTGTTGTCGCGCTGTGCATATATGTTGCAACAGCTCCGTTAGTAACCGACAAACGTTCTATGCGGCGAAGGTTCATATTTTCACCAATAAGGGCGATTAAGCGTGTGATTTCACCTTGAACCGTTCCGCCTTCGCCAGGGAATGATGCCGTCAAGAGGCTATCTACATCGCATGTTTTAGCTGCAGCAATTGCTGCTGTTTGAGAAACCAAGTTTTGAAAATGTTCGTTGCGTGCAATAAAATCAGTCTCTGCATTGATTTCGATAACAGCAGCTGATTTTCCATCAGCAGAAGTCGCAATACCAACAAGACCTTCAGCGGCAACGCGGCCAGCTTTCTTTGCAGCCGCCGCAAGACCTTTTTTACGAAGCCAGTCAACAGCAGCTTCTAAATCACCTGAAACTTCCATAAGGGCCTTCTTGCAGTCCATCATGCCAGCGCCAGTTCTTTCGCGTAACGTCTTCACGAGAGCAGGGGTAATTTCACTCATATTAAACTCCATAATTAGTTAAAAATAACAAAATATCTGCTGTATTGCCATGATCGCGCTTGGCGCAAAGATTCGTCTGCTTAGTTGCGTTTTATGTTCATCACTAATCAGCGTGCTTTTAGTAAACGAGATTCTCGGATTAAATCCAAGTATGACAGGACAGAGATGTTTGAAAAAAAGGGGCCTAAGCCCCACATTTGGTTGCCTTAAGTTTTAGGCGTTGGCTGCTTGTGCCAAATCAACTTGTTCAATGGCTGCTTCAGCAGCGATCTCAATTTCAGGTGCATTCAGTGACGCGCCAAGGTCGATACCAGCAGAACGCATTTCAGCTTGCAATCCATCAAGAACAGCCTCAACCATCAAGTCGCAGTAAAGATCGATTGCACGAAGTGCGTCGTCATTTCCTGGAATTGGGAATGTTACACCCTCTGGATCAGAGTTTGAGTCTAATACCGCAACAACAGGAATACCCAAGCGGTTCGCTTCTTTAATTGAAATGTCTTCCTTGTTTGTGTCGATTACAAACAAAACATCAGGTAGACCACCCATATCACGTACGCCGCCGATAACCAGCTCTAGCTTATCACGTTCGCGTTGACGGCTTAGAATTTCTTTTTTTGTCAAGCGACCTGGACTTGAGAGTTCTTCTTCCATTTCTTTTAAACGCTTAATGGATTGGTTTACTGTTTTCCAGTTTGTTAACATGCCGCCTAACCAACGGTGGTTAACGTAGTATTGTCCGCAACGCTTTGCAGCATCTTTTACTTTTTCAGATGCTTGTGGTTTTGTACCAACAAACAAAACACGACCACCAGAGGCAACAGTGTCACGAACAGCTTGCACAGCACGTTGTAACATTGGCATTGTAAGTTCGAGGTTAATGATGTGGATTTTATTACGTTCACCGAAAATATACGGTGCCATTTTTGGGTTCCAACGACGTGTTGTGTGACCGTAGTGAAGGCCTGCTTCAAGAAGCTGGCGCATAGTAAAGGTTGGCATTGCCATCAGATAAAACTCCTATTATATTCCGATTAAAATCTGCTCAATTGCATAGTGAGCAAGTTCTGAGTCCCCTGCAACGTACACTGTTTCCAGCATCGGATTGGGGTGGTGACCCCTGTGTCGCAGTATGGATTTAGTACATGTGGGTGATTATAGCATAAAGTTAGAATATGATGCTATAGGAAAGTTCTAAAGGATTTTTGCCCGAAACGATGTGAAGTTTGCGCTTTTTGTATGAAAAAGGTTTTGTTGTTTGCCGTCAAGAAATCTGGTCAGGAAGAAACCCTTCAATCGTGAAATTGAGGGTTTCATTCAGTAAATATTATTTTGTAATATGTGGGTTTTATTGCGAATTTGGTACAGGTGCCGAAATTGTGCACACGAGCTTTGAATTCTTATTACCACTTAGTGCAAAGCCTGACCAAGCCACTGTCATTACTCGTTTTGGAATTTGTTTGCCAGCATCAGTAAAATCTGGACGTAATGCAGTGCGATATATAACAACTTTTCCATCTGCATCTGTCTTTAACGCAGTATTGATTTTATCTGCTAAATCCCTATTATATTCGATACCAAGTTTATTTGGACTGTCTGCTATAACAATTCTTCCTGTATCAGATCTGTAACAAATCATTTCGCTTGTGCCATCTGCTGGCTTTTTGAATGAATTGCTGTTTCCGGGTGAGTCTGAGGGATATCGATTGCTCCCGGTGTTTATTGCATTAATATCGCTAGTTTCATTTCCAGAAAAAGCTTTTGATGCTTCTTTAAAACGATTGTTAATAATATCGTGTGCATCAAAAGTTTCTGGGTATGAACTCGCAATGGATGCTTTAGAGGACGTATTATTTGCTGTGTTGCATGCCGTAAGTGCAGTTAAGCTAATCATGCCGATTATTTTTAATGTATTTCTCATAAATAAGTATCCTTTATGTTTAATTAATATTTTTTTCAGAATGCACGAATGATTTTCTCATCTGTACTTGATGACATTCCCTTTACTGCTTCTTTCATTTCTTCCCACACTGTTTGATCTTCAGGAATGCCTTCCATCCTTTCAAAATTCCCAGATAAGCGGCTTTCGCCATCTTTAAGTGGGTGAGTGTAGCAGACGCTATCGCCAAGTGTTTTGTAGCAATACAAATCATTTGGGGGAGTTCGCTGTTTGTTTTTTGCCCAACCTGACTTTACGATATCGGTAGAGTCTGGCTTAAATTCAGCAAAAGGGTTGCAGCCCACACCTAAAAAAGCAATACTAAGAATGACAATCTCTTTCATATGTTTAGTATTAATTAAAATCGTTAATTTTCACTTAACGCATTGGGAAAAAAGATGCCCCACAATGAACATCTGTTCTTTAAACTTGACTCAATTCCCGTAGTTGGCACTAAGCGCAAAGCCTTTTTTACACGTTTAGTTGATAGCGAAACGCTATTTGACCTCTTATCGCATTTACCAAGTAACGTCTTGCAGCGAACTGCGATCGCTCAGCTATCATCTGCATATAATAATCAGTTAGTAACGTGTTGTTTTTGCGTTGATGCCCATTTTCCGAGTACTCGTCGCGGGATGCCTTATCGCATCATAGGTGATTTGCTTGAAAGTGGTGGATCACTTGAACTTGTATTTTTTAATCCTTATGCCAGTTTTTTGGAACGTGTCGCACGGCAGGGTTCAAAAATTGTTGTTAGTGGAAAATTGACAACAGCAAAACTTCATGGGATTGATCGTTATCAAATTGTTCACCCCGATCATATGGGTGCGTTAGATACATTTAATGCGTGGATTGGCGTGGAACGTGTTTACCCATTAACAGCTGGTTTGACGCAAGGGATTGTACGTTCGGCTATTGATTTTGTTTTGGCAAAGTTAACTGACGTGGATGAATGGATTGCACCAGAAACGGTTCAGCGATTTCATTTTCCGTCGTGGAAAACAGCTTTTTTAGATGTACATGCGCCGCAATCGGTGCTGGATTTATCGCCAATGACACATGCGAGACGGCGGCTAGCATATGA
>JANRCF010000069.1:15062-32448 GCA_030727085.1 Alphaproteobacteria bacterium
GCAGCACTATTTTCATGGGCTAGCTACAAAGCGTGTCCAGGCGCCTGTGCTTGTTCATCATTCAAAGCTGCTCGATAGCTTGCTGAAAACGTTGCCATTCCAGCTAACAGGTGATCAAAAACGAGCAATTGACGAAATCATATATGATATTATGCAGGCCACCCCAATGCATCGTTTGTTGCAAGGTGATGTAGGGTCAGGCAAAACATTGGTTGCATTAGCTGCGGCTTTGGTTGCCATCGAAAATGGATATCAAGTTGCATTATTAGCGCCCACGGATATTTTGGTGAGGCAACATTTTTCGACGATCCAGGCTTTTTTGGCAGATATGCCTATACGTTTGGGGTTGTTAACGGGCCGTGAAAAGGGATTGAGCCGCGCTAAAATTTTGAAAGAAATACAAAACCACGATATTGATCTTGTTATTGGGACGCACGCTATTATTCAGCCTGATGTTATTTATGCCAAACTTGGCCTTTCCATTGTGGATGAGCAGCACCGATTCGGCGTAAAACAACGGTTGGAGCTGACACAAAAAGCCAGTCAATCGCACCTTCTTAGTATGACGGCAACACCAATTCCGCGTACGCTTTTGTTGGCTAATTATGGTGAAATGTCTGTGTCATTGCTTAAAGAAAAGCCACCGGGACGGAAAGAAATAGAAACACGAACAATTAGCCTAGATCGTTTAATAGACGTAGTTGATTTCATTGCTAAGGTAATGGAGCGCGGTGAAAAGGTGTTTTGGGTGTGCCCGTTGGTAGAAGAATCTGAAAAGCTTGATCTTGCTGCTGCAACAGATCGTTTTGCAGATCTTGAAAAGCACTTTGGTGACAAAGCGATATTGACGCACGGTAAGCAGAAACCACATGAAAAAGAAGACGCTATGCACCGCTTCGCAAAAGGTGATGCAACGCTTTTGGTGTCAACCACCGTGATTGAGGTGGGTGTTGATGTGCCGGAGGCAACCGTTATGATTGTTGAGCATGCAGAACGTTTTGGGTTGGCGCAATTGCATCAATTACGTGGGCGTATTGGACGCGGAAAATTGGATGGTACGTGCTTGCTATTATATGGTGAGAATCTTTCGTTTGTGGCGCGCCAAAGGCTGCAGATGATGAAGAAAACAAATGATGGTTTTGAACTGGCCGAGGCTGATTTGCGTTTGCGTGGAGGAGGAGAGATCTTAGGCCTCCGTCAAAGTGGATTACCAAAATTCAAGTTTGTTGATTTTGCGGCAGAAGACCCTGAGGTTTATCAATGTTATCAGAACCTATACGAAGTGGCGAATGAGGATGCAAAGGCTTTATTGGCAGAGGATGCAACGTTAACATCTAAGCGAGGAGAAGCCGCACGGCTGTTGCTGCGGTTATTCAACTTGGATGAGGCTGAGCGGTTAAAGCGGGCGGGCTAGCTTACTTGTTTTAATGAAGAGCTTTCTTTGATCGCAACACCGTAATCATTTTCTAAAATATCCGTGTTAAGTAGCCATTGCTTAGATGATCTGGCTTCCCATTCTTTGAAGGCATGATCAACAGTTTTCTGTGCTTCTTCATGTGTCCAATTATTAAGAAACATCATTCTGGCCATTGCAGTTTCACCAGCTCCTGTGGCCATTGTTTTTCCAAAATGGCAAATTTGGTGGCAGCCTGGACAAAGAGCTTGTAGGCCTGCAAAATGCACCATGCTATGTGTCTCTGAATGATTATCTTCGTATGACCATATTTCATCGCATTCAACGGGCCATTTATCACCCTGGCATCCACATATTGTGCAGCGATAGTTTGCTTTCTTATATACTTTTTTCCTTAAGTCGTCCCACTCAGATTTTTCCAGTAAAGAACGTAAATTCAAATACCAAAGGGGTTGAGGAACAAGTCTTGGTAAGATGCAAGGCTGGTCATTATCTTGATAAAATTTTGGCAACCATTTAGCAACGGAGTTTCTTTCTTTTTTCAATGGCCAAAACCAGGTTTTGTTTTTCCAATCCCAAGTGCAACCAACTTGTTTTGCAAGATCTTTTTCTTCGAAAGAAACGCACAATGGTATCATTGATTCATTAGTAGTAAAGTTGCGTTGAGAGAGTTTGATTTCTTCTTTAATTTGTTTTGTAAGCTCTTTTTTTTCTAGGTCTGCTAAATAATCCCACACATCTTCTTCATTTGTTTTATCTTTAATGCTATCAGGTATGAAGATTTTTACACAAATTATGTCTGGATCTTTTTTCCATTTTTGCATATTCTCCCGTGCTTCTGCTGCAGTGTGATAAGTCACAGAATGTGTTAAGTGCCGTGCATTAGAAATATGATGGGAATCTTGCGGTGCTTTAAAATTTGAATTTAGAGTATTGGGTGATTTATTTGTTTTTGAAAGATTCTTTTGATACAGCTTAGCTTTATACAGTAGAAAATAATTCCCCAAAAAAAGATGTTGAAGATGGCATCCATAAAATATTTAACTTTGTTCGAAATGTTGTTTGGCAAAAATACAATAAAATGTTCCGTTAGGCAATATGATGTTTTGTTTGTTGATAAAAATTATATAAAATTAGTGACCAATGAGAGATATTAAATCGACCGATCAATCGCAAACATTCCAAAAGACTGACAAGTTGGCATAACTTCAACAGAATTAATATTGATATGCGATGGTCTGTTTAAACACCAGAACACTGTCTCGGCAATATCTTCTGCTGTGATTGGATTAGTGCCTGCATAAAGACTTTTTGCTTTTTCCATATCACCTTTAAATCTAACGATTGAAAATTCAGTTTCAGCCAAGCCTGGCTCAACATTGGTGACGCGTATGGATGTTCCAAAAAGATCGGCCCTTAAGTTCAATGAAAATTGTTTCACAAAGGCTTTTGTCGCACCGTACACATTACCGCCAGGGTAGGGGTATGTTCCAGCAATGGATCCGATGTTAATAATGTGACCGTTATTGTTAGCAACCATTGTTGGTAAAATGCCGTGTGTACAGTGCAGAACGCCTTTGATATTTGTATCGACAACGTGTGACCAATCATCAAGTGAGCAATTTT
The DNA here is from genome assembly GCA_030727085.1 of Alphaproteobacteria bacterium. Classification (GTDB taxonomy): domain Bacteria; phylum Pseudomonadota; class Alphaproteobacteria; order Paracaedibacterales; family CAIOTO01; genus CAIOTO01. The sequence continues at coordinate 18,103 of JANRCF010000069.1, forward strand.
GGGCAAGTTCCATGCCCAAGGAAAGACCTGCATTATTGATGAGAACGGTTATGGGACTAAATGCTGCAGGTAGTTCGGTGATGACTTTTTGCACGGCATCCTTTTGTGTCACATCGAGTTCTGCAATGTGTATTTTGTCAGCGCCTAATTCATTTTGCAGTTCTACAAGTTTTTCATATCGTCTGCCTGTTAGAATAAGTTTTGCTCCATATGACGCTAGCAGCTTGGCGCATGCTTTGCCGAACCCAGATGTGGCGCCGGTAATAAAAATGAGGTGATTGCTTAAGGGAGAGCTATTCATTGATGCCTCAATTCTTTGTTCTAATTTTTCCAGATTATGGAATTTTGGGAAAAAGATAAAGAAGTTAGAGTGTAAAGAACAGAAAGGATAAAGAAAATGAGGGTTAAATTCAACACATCTGGCATTTTATGAACAAATGATATATAGTCTATGGATGAAAGATGTAATATTCGCATTCTTTTAATAAATTTTTAACGTAGTATCGATCCTTTATATATGGCACAAAAGACAACAAATAAATCAGCACGCCACAGTGCGCGAATTGCGCTTGTTCAGGCGCTTTATCAGTATGAGCAAACACAAGCAAATATGACGGCGATTGCACGTGAATTTATTGATCACCGTTTCGATAAAGTTGATCAAGAGGCAAGTTATTTTTTACCCGATCAATCTTATTTCCAAAAATTGATGGAAGCAATTCCGCTTAAAATTCCAGAGATAGATGACGAAATTCAGAAATATCTACAAGACAATTGGCGCATGGATCGTTTGGCCGCTGTTGTGCGATCATTACTAAGATCTGCATGTTATGAATTAATGTTTGAACCATTGGTACCTACACCAGTTGTGTTAAACGAATATATAGAAGTGGCACGCGATTTTTTGGATGAGCGCGAAGTTAAGTTTGTTAACGGAATTTTAGATAACATAGCGAAGAGCGTTCGGGCTTAAAAAAACGCTATAAAAGTACACCCTTTGTAAGGAAAAATTGAGTTGAACGCAAAAATGCTAAGTATCATTGTTGGCCTTGTTTTTGTCCTCATTGGTTGCATTTTTGGAGGTTTCTGGGCGTTTAATAATTTGCGTAGCCCTGAAGTATTTGAGTTTGCGCCTGATCCTCATGATGATCCAAAAGCGCAGAAAAAAGGCGGAGGTAGTGGTGCTTCAGAGTCATCTATTAAAGATGAAACCCAAAAACGTGAAGATGCGTTAAAACTTTTTCTTGAATTTCCTTATTTTCGTTTGCCAATGATTATTGTTCCCATCGTGCGTGATGGTCAAGTGCATGCATTCCTGCATCTACGTATCGCTATGAAAGCCACTGGGCGTGAAAGCTTTCAAAGAGCAAAAGTGTTGCTCCCCAGGCTTGTGGATGGTATCTACGGTGATTTATATGCATCGTTTTCCAATCTATGGAACATGCGTTCTGACCCTAAAGTTTCTGTGATTAAGGAACGCATTTTTTATGCTACCGAAAAAGTTCTTGGCCAAAAGCACATAGAAACAATTTATATAAGAGAAATTGTTTTTAAACGGACGGCAAAGCAGTAAACGGCTGTGTCCGCCAACTTTGCAGCATTAATATAGCCCACAGTCTTGCTTGATCATCAATCGCGCCTGATTTGTGTAGTTGCCAAGAACGATGTACTACGTCAACATCACATATATCTTTTAATGATGGATCAAACAGAAGATCTTCAGCCCAGCTTACTAAATCACCGCGTAGCCATTCATGAAGCGGAACTCCAAAGCCCATTTTTGGACGGTCAAACATTTGTTTGGGAATGTAGTCTGCAAGGATATTTTTTAAGGGCATTTTTCCATTATTGCCGCTTGATACTTTCCAACTTGTGGGCATGCGCCACGCCATTTCAATAAGGCGATGGTCAAGTAGTGGAACGCGTCCTTCAAGGCTGACAGCCATTGATGCACGATCAACTTTTGTTAAGATGTCATCTGGTAAATATGTATTTGTGTCAATGAGCTGCATTTGTTCCATGACATCTAAGTTTGTATTATTGGTAAAATATGAATCGAGACGTTCATCAGCATATCCAGGCCGCAGCGCCGTTTGATTGTGCCATAGACCAATAAATGCTTGATAACAGTCCTGCATAGAGTCAGATTTTAGTAAGTTACCAAGCGTATTAATGCGTTGACCAAAATTTTGCACACGAAATGATGGTGGCATGATTTTAATAAGGCGATCAAGCATGTGTGGTGGAAGCTTTGAAATAAGATTCCCGATGCAGCCAGAAAAAGGAACACGATTTTTCATTGTCCACAGCTGGTTGAGCAGAAAATATCGTTTGTATCCACCAAAAACTTCATCGCCGCCATCACCCGACAGTACTGCTTTTAATTGGCTGCGCGCTAATTTTGAAACAAGAAAAGTTGGTATAGCGGATGAATCTGCAAACGGTTCATCATACATGCTTGAAAGCAGTGGAATTACGTCTTGCGTTTCTTTTGTTGTTACATAGAGTTCGTGATGATCTGTTCCAAGATATGCTGCAATTTCCTTTGCACTTTCAGCTTCGTTAAAGTGTTTTTCATGAAAGCCAATCGTAAATGTTGAAATTGGCTGCGTGGACTGGCTTTGCATCAGTGCTGTGACAAGGGATGAATCAATGCCGCCTGATAACAATGTGCCAACAGGAACATCTGCATGCATGCAACGACGCACCGAGTCACGAAGGAGTGTGTGGAATTCATCGCGGTGATCATTGAATGTGCCGGTTAATTTTGTTTGACGGCTCACATCATCCATCGACCAGTATTTTTTCTGTGTAATTGTGCCGTTACAAAAAGTTAAGATTGTGCCAGGTTCAAGTTTGAATATGTCTTGATAAATGCTCATGGGCGCTGGCACATAGCCGTAACGAAGATAGGCTGATACAGCTTTCTGGCTCATGGGGGGGCGATCTGCAAATAAGGGCATCAGTGCTTTTAACTCAGACGCAAAAGCAAGACCATTTTCATGACGCATCCAATACATTGGCTTAACACCAACACGATCTCGCACCAAATGCAGAGTCTTTTCTTGTTTGTCGCAGACAGCAAAAGCAAACATACCGTTTAGTTGCTTAACAGCGTCTTCCACACCAAAGGTGGCAACTGATTCAAGAATTACTTCTGTGTCAGAATGACCGCGAAAATTGATACCTTTACTGGTGAGGATGGGGCGTAGTTCATCGTTACTATAAGTTTCACCATTGTACACAATTATATAACGACCGCAGCCTGACACCATGGGTTGCGCACCGGCTTTTGTAAGATCAACAAGTGCTAAACGTCTAAAGCCAAAAAAGAGTCCAGGGGTGGTGTTTGTCTCTGTTTTATATATTCCCTCGTCATCAGGTCCACGATGTGCAATTGAATCAACCATGCGTTGTAATATAGATTGATCTGTAGATATTGGTTTTGCTGAAATGATGCCTGCGAATCCGCACATAAGTTAACGTCCTGAGTAAATTTTTCCGTCATCGCGAGGCGTCGTAAAACAACGTGGCGATCTTTAGGTGAGGGTTAATAATAATTTTGAGATTGCCACGCCTTGTTAAGGCTCGCAATGACAAATATGTGATTTTCACACACGATAATAATCACGGTACCATTTTATGAAGTTTGGCACGCCTTCACTTATGTTTGTTCTTGGGGTAAACCCAAAATCAGCTACGGTTTCACTGATATCAGCGATAGTGCCTTTGACGTCGCCTTTTTGCATGGGTTCAAAGCGAATCTTTGCTTTTTTGCCAAGTGTTAATTCAATCGTCTGGATATATTCCATCAGTGTTTCAGATTTGTCATTGCCAAGGTTGTAGATTTTATGGGTGCCAAGCGCTCTGTCAGCTGTTACGCATGCAATCGTTCCGTTCACAATATCGTCTACGTAGGAAAAATTACGGTACATGTCACCGTTATTAAATACGGGAATTTCTTCATCATTTAAAATAGCCTTTGTGAACATAAATAAAGCCATGTCTGGGCGACCCCAAGGGCCATATACCGTAAAATAACGAATGCCTGTTAGCGGTAATTGGAACATACGTGCATAACTTTCAGACATAAGTTCGCACCCTTTTTTGCTTGCGGCATATAAAGAGACGGGGTTGTCTGTGCGATCATTAATTGAGAATGGCATTTTCTCATTAGCGCCATAAACAGACGAGGTGCTTGCATACATCATGTGTTTTAGGTTTGGTAAACTTTTTGCTAATTCAAGGACACATAACTGTCCCATTACATTTGTTTGTATATAAACATATGGATTAACGAGCGAGTAGCGAACACCAGCTTGAGCTGCTAGGTGAATAATGTGAGTAATGCCAGGAAAATCATGACCTAAAATAATCATTGAATCTTTGTCTGAGACGTCGATTTTCCGAAAAGTGAAGTTGGGGAGTTTTTGCAACATATCGAGTCGTGTCTGCTTGAGCGATACGTCATAGTAATCACTCATGTTATCGACGCCTAAAACTTCATGACCGCTTTCTAAAAGCTTTTTGCACATGTGAAAGCCAATAAAGCCAGCGCAACCTGTCACGAATATCATGTTGTTTCCTTTTTTATTTATTATAACAGAACTAACTTTTTCATCTTTGCATGGAGAGTGTTAATAAAAACCATATGACTCGTTGTGTTTTAGAGATGAATTCATGATGGATTTATTGGTTTTCTCAGTGATGAGCCGCAGTTCATTTTAAGAACAAACTATAGCATAAAAATTTCATGAATGGGGAGAGGGTTTTTACAAGATATAACAAGCTATAATTATACTGCGCCTTAGTATTGATAATTCTTGTTTTTATACCTTAATGCCCTCTCGCAACAAAGCCCTGTTAAGGGCTATTGCTATTTCGAGAGGTGTAGTTATTAATTTGTAACCAAAGCATTAGGTGAGCCTTTGATGTTTTACCCACCGAAAGCTAATTGATCCTAAGAAGGGATGTAAGTACGTATTCTGTGAAAGTTCGCTCTAGGCTTATAGCTTTTTTCCCATTGTTTCCTTCGTAAGGGCCTTCTTTAGCATCTTTTTTATTTACCGTTTGTAGAACAGCAGCTGCATGTTTATCGAAATCTTTTGCAACTCTAAACAATACCGCGCTTTCCATATCAAAACTTTCATTCTTATCAGTCCTTTTAATTGCAGCTAATTGTTGTTTGAGAATTGGTGCCCTGGCAGGTGAGAATTTCTCTGGATTTCTGAGAGCATGATAATTTTCAAGATGATGACAAATTCTTTCGTCTATTATTAGTTTTCGAAAGATAGCCTCGTCTCGGAGAGCTTTTAAGATTATTGGTGATGCAAATATTGATTTACCCCATTCTTCTTCTGGAACACCGCTTGCTTTTTCATATCCATAGAGGTTATCTGTTTCATTTATTACTTTTACTAACTCTTCCTCTTTTTCGGTTGTATTTTTTAAATCATCTGATCCATAACGAATAATATATTCAGCGCCTGCAGCGTATAATTCTGTAAACATTAGTCCAGAGCCACTTCCAACTGGAACGCTCGCAATAAATAATTCTTGACCTTTGTAGTTACCAATGTATATTTTTGGACCCCACTTAGATGTGTGTGTGTTTACATCTTTTAATATTCTACTAATTCGGGTTGCCCTGTCTTGGTTTGAGCAAACAATGCCCTTTTTAGGGACGGCTACTCGCACAAATAAATTATCTGGTAATTGAATATTGATTAGTGAATGTGCAAATGATTGGTTTGCCAAAAGTAAAATTGCCAGTATTTTTCTTTTCATATAAAAGTTATTTCCTTCTGCTAAAGTTCTTTTTTTAAAATTAATGAATAATGTGAGGATTAAATATTTTTTTATTTTGTCTTAATTTGTAAGTAAGTGCATGTGCCCTTTTATTTAAATAATTATGAAATAATTTTATTAATATTTTCATATGTTATTTTTTATTAAGGTATTAAAAGAATTTTCTTTAGGATTTTTTTTACCTCCCTCAAGAATTTCATAATGATGGATCGCCCATAAATACCCAATCACAGAAGGTAGAATAACGATCCAAATTCCCCAATGACCAAATATTTCTGTTAAATAAACAAGGCCAAATGAGGTGATAATGTATGTAACAGCCCGTGAAAGTGAATATAAAAAGCTGGTTGCAGTTACACGTTTTAGAACCGGGATATGTTTTATAAATATGCCAACTGCAGGATAATCGCCAAGTGCTACAATAACAATAATTGCTTGTAAAATGAATAACTGATAATGAGTTGAGGTTAGGTTTATAAGTACCGGTAGTAAAATGGCTAGTATTAAAAAGAAAAATCCTTTTACTTTTAATATTAAAAGTGGAGAAGTTTTAAAGCTCATTACAGATAAGACATAACATGAAATAACATGAATTATTGATAATAAAAAATTATGAAAAACCACATCTTCTGGGCTATAAGAATATTTTGTTTGCAGGGTGGAATTAAAATACATATACGTTAAATAGAAGCAAACCGGCCAACCACAATAAATAAAAAAGAAAGCAATAATGCTTGTGTTATCCATTTTTTCGACTTTATCAACAATACTGTCTTTCTGTTGAATGTATTTTTGTTTTACTTTTTTGTTTATTTTCTCAATAAAATCAGGTGTTTCTCGCAAACGAGTGCGGGCAATTGAACCTGCCGCCGCTATGGCAGCCCCAGCCCAAAAAGCGATACGCCAATTAAGGCCCACACGAGTGACGAGAGTAGACATTGCAAGTGCTGCACATGAACCACTAAATGCTGCTAAGCTTATGAAAGAAACAGCTGGGTACTGAACCGGAGGTTTTGTTATTTCTGTCATATAGACAAGTGCTCCCATAATTTCACCCATGGAAGAAAGTCCTTGAAAAACACGACATAAGGTTACGCACCATGCAGCTGAGATACCTATTTGAGCATACGTTGGTAAGTTGGCCATTATTACACAAGAAATAGACATGAGTGCTGTGGTAATAATAATAGTTGTTTTGCGGCCATAATTATCGCCAATATATCCAAATAGAATTGCACCAAAAGGCCTCAATACAAATGTAGAACAAAAAGCAAATGCAGTTAATAGAGAAGCTGTATGGGGATCAGTTTTGGGGAAAAATAAGCTATTAAGAACCACTGCCATGTGTACATAGAGCATTAAGTCAAAGTATTCAAGAAAAGTGCCTATTTGTAAGAGCGCAACCGCCTCTTTTTGTTGCTTATTTAATGACGCCAATAGCTTCATGAGTTTCCCCAAAAATTAGAATAATATACAGCTTGTCTTGTTTATATGTCATTTCTATATAAAAATACTAATTGAATAAATATGGAAAATTCGCACATTTAGTGTTATGTGAAATTCGTACTATGCGTGCACTTCTTATTAAGAAGGCCGAGAAAATAAGAAATTAACAAAATATAGCTATTTTGCATATATGTTGCCTATAGCATTGATCCGTACAAACCTGTGCTTGGGTTTGTTGTGGTAAAATCCACACTTTAGTGGTCAGTAATTTTTAATGCCTTCGTTACTTTATGCATTAGAGTTGGCATTCCATATTGGGGCAAATCACCTGGTGCAACCCAAATCCCTGTAATCGCTTCAGCCGTTTCCGCGCAGACAACTGTTAATTCCAGATCAAAGTGGCTGAATACATGTTTGATAGGTTTTGTGTGTTGTTTTAGAATTGTTAAATTAGGTAATGCGCCCGGGTCAAAATCAAAACACGTCGTTGGGAATATAAACATATTTGAAAACAGCCCTTTATCAGGACGTTTCATCAGTAATACGTGTCCATCTTGATTGGTAATCACATACGTTGTAGCAACACGTTTTGGTTTTGCTGCCTTTGCAATCAAGATGGGGAACTGATCGACAGATTGCGTTTGAAATGCTTGGCAATCGTGTGAAAGTGGGCATGTGTCACATAAAGGATTTTTAGGTTTGCAAACAAGCGCACCAAGTTCCATCAATGCTTGCGCACTGTGTGTATTGTCTTGTTTTCCTGAAAAAATATGAACAGCCTCTTGTGACTGTTCTTGTAGTTTTGTTCCTTTAGGTTCTGCAATTGCAAATAGACGTGACATCACACGCATAACATTGCCATCAACTGGCATTGTTGGGTGATCGAATGCGATAGCTGAAATAGAAGCACTGGTATAGGGGCCAATACCTGCGAGTGTTTTTAAAGTTTCTATATCTTGTGGAAATACATTAAGGTCACAAATTTGTGTAGCTGCTTTATGTAAATTCTTTGCGCGCGAATAATACCCTAGTCCTTGCCATAAGGTGTAGACATCATCAAGAGAAGTTTGTGCGAGTGCTTCAATCGTTGGAAGTCGTTCAATAAATCGTTCAAAATATGGAATAACTGTTTGCACCGTCGTTTGTTGCAACATAAATTCACTGACTAATACATGGTATGGGTTAGGTGTTTTGCCAATCTCGGCGCGCCAAGGCATAGTTCTTTTGCACGCAAAATACCAATCTAAAAGCCGTTCTCGTAATATCGGCACGTCGGGTTGTGTGATATCTGAATTGACAAAAACAGGTGAAGACGGCATAAGGGTACTTATGATAAACAAAAATTCTATACCAGGCATAGCCGATCGAGATCCAAAACGCTACGGAATTAATAAAATTTCTGTGACGACGAGGGTACTTCTAAAGCCTCTTATCGAGCGTTATGGCGCGGCTTATGTGCAGGTGTTGTTAGATTGGGCTAATATTGTTGGCCCGCGCTTTGCTCATTTGTCGCAAGTGATTCATTTGAAATTCCCATCAAATAAAAAGACCGAGGGCATATTACAAATTCGTTGTTTATCAGCAGCAATTCCTTTGTTGCAGGCGCAATCTCCGCAGATCATTGATCGAATTAATAGGTATTTTGGATACAATGCAGTCGCGCAGCTTAGATTTCAAGCTGGCCTCGTTGTTAAGAAGATGCCTGGGAAAGTAATTGAGCAAAAACCACTGAAGGCCGAAGCGCAAACAGAAATTGAGTCTATAATTAGTACAGTTTCAAATGATTCTTTGCGTGATGCGTTAAAACGCCTAGGTACAGGCATTTATTTAGAAGAGGAAATCAATCGTGTTAAAAAAAGCTGATTTGATTGCCGTTTTTGAAAAAGCATGTAAGCCTAAACGTAATTTTCGAATTGGTGTCGAACATGAACAATTTGTATTGCGACCTGACAATACGCGCGTGCCATATGCTGGAAAAAGTGGCATTAAAGAACTTTTGACGTTCTTTAGGCAATTTGGCTATGATAAGTTGCTTCATGAAAATGGTAAGCTGATAGGATTGCATGATCCTATTAAGAATGAATCTATTAGTTTAGAGCCAGGTGGTCAGTTTGAACTTGCCGGCGCACCCCTTCGAACGTTGGATGAGGTTCGTGCAGAACTAACTCTGCATCATGAACGTTTGACTGCTGCGTCAAAAGAACTTAGCGTAACATTTCTAGCTAAAGGTTTTGACCCCTATAACACACGAGATGCGGTGCCATGGATGCCAAAAGGTCGTTACGCAATTATGCGCCGTTACATGGAAAATGTTGGCACTATGGGGCTTGATATGATGAAGCGCACCTGTACAGTGCAGGTGAATTTAGATTATTCGTCCGAAGTCGATATGGTGCGAAAGATGCGCGTTTCCATGGCTTTGCAACCGTTGGTAGCAGCTTATTTTGCGAACTCCACCATGGTTGAAGGTAAGCGCTCTGAATACCAACAGTATCGTACCTTGGTCTGGCAAAATACAGATCCAGATCGATCAGGCATATTACCATTTGTGTTTGATGATGCTTTTTGTTTTGAGCGCTACGTAGACTATTTGCTTGATGTGCCTATGTATTTTATTAAGCGAGATGGCCAGTATCATGATATGGCTGGCCAATCATTCGTTGATTTTATGAACGGAATCTTGCCTGGATTTGAAGGTGACTTTGCAACATTAGTTGATTTTGACGACCAAATATCAGTTGCATTTCCAGAAGTCCGTTTGAAACGTTTCATTGAACTGCGCGGTGCCGATAGTGGTGATATTGAGCATATGATGGCTGTTACATCGTTTTGGGTCGGGTTGCTTTACAATGATGCTGCGCTTGATGAGGCTTTCAACATAGTGAAACATTGGACTTATGACGATGTTCAGAATTTGTATAAACGTGTACCATATGACGGTGTAGATGCTGTGCTGCATGGTAAGACTATAACATCGTGGATGCAAACGTTTATGAAAGTGGTATCTCATGGGGCAAATTTATAACATTGCATTTGGCATGTGTTTTTTAAAGACATTAGCTGGTTTTCTAAAAAATGATCCTAACACTACCTCTCCATTTGCGCCCGCTTCTACCCATGTATGGCTTCCGACAAATCGAGGGGTGCTTGGTCTTAAGGAATCTTTGATAAACGATATTAAAGCCCCTTTTGTTTTACCAACGCTTTATTCATTAGCTGATCTTGAATCTGAGAATCCTTTTGCGCTTAAAGAAATTGAAGATCTTCCAAAAGCGATTGGTGCGTTTGAGCGTTTAGCATTAGTGATGGATTTTTTGCCTGCAACGATGCATGTGAAGAAAGCATTTTCCATTGCTGAATACCTGATAACGCTACACGATGAGTGTATTATTGGCGACGTATCAGTAGAATTACTTGAATCACAGTATGATTCTGCATGTTATGAAAATGCACCAGCGCATGTGCAAGACGCTTTTCAAAACTTAAGAATTCTAACGTATCATTTGCCGAATGCATTGGCAAAACGCGGGCTTGTTACGGAATCGTGGAGACGTCAGCAAGCGATGCGTATTCTGGCTGAGGACTTGAAGAAAAATTCCCCACCGCATCCTATTGTGATTGCGGGCACGACGGGGACAGTTCCGGCAACGCGGGCGCTTTTAAAGACTGTGTATGATTTGCCGAATGGTGCTGTGATATTGCCGGGGTTGGATAACGTTGCTGATTCAACGCGCGTTACAAATATGAGGTCGCATCCGCAGCACACGTTGTTTGATTTATGCTCATACTTGGGAGTAGATCCTAAGGATGTGTCAGATCTTGATGAAGCTTTGGATGATTTTACCAATGACCGCCGCCTCGATGCGATGGCGTTATTTAGCTCGCCCCCGTTTGATAAAAAAGCAGAGTCAGCAGCAAATCCCGTGTTGATTGAATGTGCTAGTCAAGCAGAAGAAGCACGCGTTATAACGGCAATTGTGCGTGAAAAGTTATTCGAAACCGATCATTCGATTTCTATTGTAACGCCAAATCAAGCCCTTACACGCCGTCTTAAATCTGAGCTTTCTTTGCATGGCATTACTCCAAATGATTCTGCAGGCGCGTCTTTGAAAGACACTCCTGTTGGTAGTTTTTTGGTTAATTTTGCAGTCTTTTTACAAAGTCCATCATGCGCAACATTCATTCATTTGGCAAAGCATCCCTTATGTATCAAGGTGAATCGTGCTGAGCATTTAGCGTATATCCGCGGGTATGAGGTTTTGTTGCGCAAGAAACAAGTGCCGTGGGATTTCGATGCTGATAATCCATTGATTGCTCAATTGAAAGATTTATTAGAAAAACGTGAAGAGTGTCGCTCATTTTACAGTTTTACTCAGTTTTTTAAAGATGCCGCTAACACTCTTTCATCTGGCACCTTATTTAATAATAACGATGGAGAATCTGCTGCAGGCTTTTTTGATACATTAGTAAAAACGCCACCCTTTATTCGTCGCGATTTTGAAGATGCTATTTTGACATTGATGGTAATGGCGCCCCCAGTCCATGTCTATGAGGGGCTCGGATCGCGTGTGCGTATTCTTGGTGCGCTTGAAGCGCGCCTCAATACAGCTGAGGTTGTGATTTGTGCAAGTTTGAACGAAGGAAATTGGCCTAAGACTCCAGAAAACGACCCAATCTTATCGGATAGCTTTAGGGTTAGTATTGGTTTGCCATCGCAGAAACGACGTCAAGGACTTGCTGCTCATGATTTTTGCACCTCTTTTTATGCAAAGCATTTGTATATGACGCGGTCAATTCGTGAAGGAGGGGAAGCAACGCTTCAAAGTCGCCTTTGGACGCGGATGAGTGGGCGTTATGGTAATTCAGATTCTGTGTATCGTAATATTGCAAATTATCAGATGGTTTCATCTGCTCTTCCTCAAAAGCCACCGCTGCCAACTCCATTAAAAATACACCGTCCTAGCGTTTATTATGCAAGCCATGTGGAACAACTTATGCGTGATCCATATGCGTATTACACGCGTCATCTATTGAAATTAGATACGCTTCCTGCATTAGATGAAATCTTGTCGGCAAAGGATAAAGGTCAAGTGTTTCATGATGTTTTGGATAAGTATATTAAGAGTGAAAGCAGTCCCTCCTTTGAGAAGTTGGTAAATTTTTCAAAACCATTTTTTGAGAATCTTGAAGAAAAGGGCAGGGGAGTTGTTCAAACATTCTGGTGGCACCGTTTTAAGCGTGTTGCAGAGTGGTGGCATGAAAAATTAGATACTGAGTTGGCAGATCATCGTGCGACAGAGGTTGTTGGGGAAATAAAGTTTTCGCTAGAGGGAATGCCTATTGGGCTTAAAAGTCGTGCAGATCGTATTGATATCCCTGCGAATGGAGCTGCGCTTCGGATTATTGATTATAAAACAGGCACATTGCCAACACGAAAATCTGTTGCCGATGGCACGTCTCCGCAATTATTAGTCGAGGCTGTTATTGCCCACAACCAGGGGTTTGGTAGTGCTTTTCCAGCAGATGGTGATTTTCAGTTGGAATATTGGCGCCTTACTGGCGGCGATCCTGCCGGTGAGTGTTTGGTGTTTTCAATGTCGCCAGAGGATCGTTTAAAGACAGAAGTGTCCATTAAAGGTGTGTTGACGCACTATTTACGAGACAGTAGTCCTTATGTTGCGACGGGGTCATTTGCTGATATTCGCTTCTTTGCACGCATGGAAGAGTGGGAAATGCAATTAGCTTAAGTGCATCATTTCTTATTAACACCTTATTAATTTTTTTATCTCAAACTAGTAATAGGATTAATAAGTGTTAATGGGCACTTCCATGTTAAACAACAAATTAAGCATTTTAATGCAGCAACGTGCGCAATGGTTAAGTGCAAAGACGCAGCTGACTGTTGAAAATATAGCAAACTCAGACATGAAAAGCGCCAAGCGGAAGGAACTTTCTCCTTTTTTGTCAATACTAAGCCGTTCCCAGTATGCCCGCACAAACACTGGCAGGTTATTGACGGATGTTAAGAATTTTAAAATTAGACCAGAGGATTCTATTACAACAAAAGATGAAATATCCCGCGAACAAGAAATGATGCTTCTTACACGCGCAACGGCAGATCATGATGGTTTGATGAGCATTATTAAAAAATTTCATCAAATGTATAGAACAATTTTAGCAAAGAGTTAGCAACACGTTCAGCGTAAAGGTTATATAGTATGGCAGCTCCTTCAGGAATTTCAGCATTAACAAAATCGCTGCATATTTCAACGGCGGCAATTATTGCACAAAACCAACGTGTGCTTGTCTTGTCTCAAAACATTGCAAACGCTGAAGTAAAAGCTATGCCTGGGCAAGAGGTATATAAGCGTCAGTTGGTTAGTTTTCATAATGTGTTTGATCGCAAGATTAATGCTCCTCTTTTGCGTGTAAAAAAGATTATTCATGTAAATGAGGAACCTGTTAAAAATTATAGTCCTGGGGATCCCATGGCTGATAAAGATGGCTTTACACGTCAGCCCAATATTAAGCCAATAAATGAAATGGCCGATGTTCGCGAAGCAAGCCGTAGTCATGAATCAAATTTGCGTGCATTTGAACGTATTTTGATGATGCTTCAAAACACAGTCGGTTTATTGAAAGGGTAATTAGTTAATGTCAGTATCTAGTGCAAATTTACCATATAAAAATATAATGCAAAGCCAAGTGTTTAATGATGTAGGCCATAAGTTGAATAGCGAAATTGGTCTCGGCGTTAATCAAGGCCAGTCGGGTGGTTTTAAAGCCTTTATGGCAGATCAAACGGAGAGTTTTTTAAAGGAAACAAAGGAGGTAGAACAAAAAGTTACTCAATTTTCTGAAGGAAAACTAGATATAGAAGCGGTTGCTTCTGAGGTGGCGACGATGAGTGTTAAAATCGAGGCGGCTAAGCGTACAGCGGAAGAGCTTAAGACAGGTATGCATTCGCTGTTAAATATGCAAATGTAAGATTAGATTCGTTTGAAATATGAATAAAATATATATTTTTCAAAATTATTGGGAGTGTTCAGTGAACTGTGTCAGTTTCATCATCTTAACACTTTACTCCTAACC
>JANRCF010000070.1:0-477 GCA_030727085.1 Alphaproteobacteria bacterium
ACATCTCCTGGGAACGCCTCACGTCCTGGTGGACGACGAAGTAGAAGTGACATTTGTCGATATGCAACTGATTGCTTACTTAAATCATCATAGATAATGAGAGCATGCATACCATTGTCACGGAAATATTCACCCATCGCACACGCTGTGTAAGGTGCTAAGTATTGAAGCGGGGCAGGGTCAGATGCCGTTGCTGCGACAACAATTGTGTATTCCATGGCGCCTTCGTCTTCGAGCATCTTAACAAGACGCGCAACCGATGAACGCTTTTGCCCAATCGCCACATAAATACAATAGAGCATCTTAGATGGATCGCCCGATTGATTTATTTTCTTTTGATTAAGGATTGTATCGATCGCAATGGTTGTTTTGCCGGTCTGACGGTCACCAATGATAAGTTCGCGCTGGCCGCGCCCAATTGGCACCAACGCATCACTCGCCTTAATACCTGTCTCTTATACACATCTCGCAGTTTAT
>JANRCF010000070.1:487-2495 GCA_030727085.1 Alphaproteobacteria bacterium
GATTTACGCTTAATGATCCCTGGGGCATCACGTTCAACTTCAGCAAACTCTACATCGGCTAGCGCGCCACGACCATCAATTGGATTACCCAAAGCATCAACCACGCGACCTAAAAGGCCTTTACCCACGTTTACGTCAACCACTTTGTTTGTTCGTTTAACAAGATCGCCTTCTTGAATATCGCGGTCACTACCAGCGATCACAACGCCGACATTATCTGTTTCAAGGTTGGATGCAATCCCACGCACCACAGCGCCTGTGCGGCTGGATACAATATCAACCCATTCGCCTGACTTTACATGATCAAGCCCATATACGCGCGCGATACCATCACCGACAGAAAGAACGCGGCCTATTTCGGAAACTTCGGCAAATGCTTGGAAATCAATAATTTTTTCTTTAATAAGCGCGGAAATTTCTGACGCACGTGCTTGTTGCATTAAGCAGATCCTTTAGTTCTTTGTGTTTATGAACAATGTATACACATTATTAATAGCATATACCCACCACACATGGAAATATTGATTTTAAAGGCACTATTTTGCTCACTAAACCTAGCTTTCACAAACGTAAGCTAGCCGACATTTTAAGACAGGATACCTTACTAAAATAAATTCTTCAGACCTCAGTATTTTACGTGTATATGGGTATATTAAAATTGCCCTTGAAAATCTGCTTTGTCATCACAATATATAATATACACAAAATAATAATGGATTTTTTTATATGAACAAAATAAAATTTAAAAAAATATTTTTAATTGCAACAACAGCATGTGCGATGAATGCTCCACTTTTTGCTATGGCTAATGAGGCTTTAGATGAATCTTCAAAAACACTCCCTTTATGTTCTATTTTAGAAAGTGACATTGGATTGGTGGCCGGAAAATTCTTCTCTCCTCAAGATATTGCTGTCATAAATAAAACAAGTCGCGGCGTAGGAACTCCCCTTTCCATTCAATTTTCGATTGAAGTTTGTGCACAATACATTCTTAATGATCAGCCTGTGCCCAGGGAAATAAAAGCTATTTTAAGGAATGTAACAAACCCAACAGAAATAGAAGATATCACAAAAGCGATTGCCAAGCGAATTTCACATAACAGCGGCGGCACGTTTTATCGACACAACCCCCTGCCTCCTCTTTTGGCTTCTTTTTTTAGAAATATTTCGTCTGCCGAGTTAGATGCTGTCTTGCGGCCACCTGTTAACCAAGACGTTCTTCCAGCTGCTATGCTGCACATGAAAACCTGTGAAACCTTTTGGGTTGCAGAAGAAAAAAGTACTGACCATTTAACAAATCTCGATAAGACCCTAATAAATGCGAGTGCAAAATTATACATAGCAATAAACGATGCCCTTAATCTGCCTGAGGGAGCCGTTATGCCGAAGCACATTATTGCAACTGAAGATGAGATAAAAAGCAAGGTGCACTTTAGCGCGATAGATGCATTATTTAAAACTTATCCAAATCACGAATTAGTGATAGATTTCGAAGAAGCTGAGAGCTCCCATGCGTTTGGGAATGTTGACAACGATAAATTATTTCCTGAATCCCTTCGTAACATCTCTTTGGTAGGAGAAAATTTGAGAACGATTGGGAACCGTTTCCTTGTTGGATGCTCTTTCCTGACCTCACTCACGGTTTCAAACAGCGTTACAACGATTGGGAACGATTTCTTTTGGTATTGCAGGAACCTGACCTCCTTCAGGATTCCAAACAGCGTCACAACGATTGGGGACTATTTCCTTTATGGATGCGAGAACCTGACCTCTCTCACGATTCCAAATAGCGTCACAACGATTGGAGAAGGTCTCCTCCAGCATTCCACAAACATGACCTCCATCACGATTCCAGAAAGATTCAGGAACTCCGAGTCTCTCCGCGATCTACCAGACGAAGTTAATGTTACTTTTTACGAGAACATTGATTAATATGCGGGTGCATTCCTTGGCTCAAGGCTCCATTCAAGTTTGAAGTGCAACACGGTTAATATTTTTTTGAAAGACC